>NZ_RZSL01000014.1:0-30126 GCF_003997355.1 Mesorhizobium sp. M1E.F.Ca.ET.041.01.1.1
CGTCGAGATCGACAACCTCTACAGCGTCGACAAAGAACGCTGGCTCGACGCCATACTCGGGCGTTACCACTTGCCCAATTCATCCTATGAGCGGCTCAATCCCGATGGTCGCTGGTACCAGGTCTACGACATGCGCACCGACGACGGCACGTTCATCGGCGTGCGTGTCGACATCTCCGACATCAAGGCGCGCGAGAAGGCGCTGCGCGATTCGATGCGCCAGATCGACCTTTACCGGCATGTCATGGACGAATTGCCGGTGGCCGCCTTCATCAAGGCCGAGGATCTGAGCATCGAGTTCGTCAACAAGGCCTGGTGCGCGCTGACCGGCCTTCCAAAGGAAGACGTCATAGGCAAGACGGACCGCCAGCTTTTCGCTGCCGGGGACGCCCAAAGCTACAGCCAGGACGACACCGAGGTCATTGCGACCGGCAAGGGGCGCGAAGTCGAGGAACCCGTCACCCATCGCGACGGCACGGTGCGGCAATTGATGACGCGCAAGAGCCGGCTGGTGGCCCTCGACGGATCGGTGCACCTGGTCGGTTCCAGCACCGACATCACCGATGTCAAGGCGCGAGAGCGGGCGCTCAAGGAAAGCATGAGCGAGAACGAGGTTTTCCGCAGCCTCATCGACAACGTGCCGGTGTCGATCTACGCCAAGCGCTCGGATCTGAGGCAATTCTACGTCAACAAGGGCTGGTGCGACCTCACCGGCTTCAGCAAGGAAGAGGCGATCGGCAAGACCGACGTCGAGATCTTCGGCGCGGACGGCGAAGCTTTCGTGGCGGGCGACCTCGCGGTGCTGCGCACCGGCGAGACGCAGGAGGTCGAGGAGAAGGTGACGCTGTCCGACGGCAGTGTGCGCCATCAGTTCGCGCGCAAGGGCGCGATGATCGCATCCGACGGCTCGCTCTACCTGATCGGGTCGACCACGGATATAACGGAGCTGAAACAGCGCGAGGCCGAGCTCAGCGAAGCGCGCCAGCGCGCGGTGCTCGCCGACCGCGCCAAGTCGGAATTCCTGGCCAATATGAGCCACGAAATCCGCACACCGATGAACGGCGTGCTCGGCATGGCCGAACTGCTCGCCAAGTCGGACCTCGACCCGAAGCAGAAGACGTTCACCGATATCATCGTCAAATCGGGCAACGCGCTGCTCATCATCATCAACGACATCCTCGACTTCTCCAAGATCGACGCCGGCCAGATGGTGCTCGATCCGGCGCCCTTCAACCTCGCCGAGGCGATCGAGGATGTGGCGACACTGGTGTCGACGCGTGCCAAGGAGAAGGACCTCGAGCTCATCGTCCGCGTCCAGCCCGGGCTCGACGGGCAGTTCGTCGGCGATGTCGGCCGCATCCGGCAGATCGTCACCAACCTGCTCGGCAACGCGGTGAAATTCACCGACGAGGGCCATGTGCTGGTCGACGTCACCGGCGAGCGGGTTCCGGCCGGCACCAGGCTCACCATCTCGATTACCGATACGGGTATCGGCATTGCGGAAGACAAGCTGAAGCTGGTGTTCGAGAAGTTCAGCCAGGTCGACACCTCCTCGACCAGGCGGCACGAGGGCACCGGGCTCGGCCTTGCCATCACCTCGCGGCTGGTCGAGATGATGGGCGGCGAGATCGGCGTCGACAGCGCCGAGGGCAAAGGCTCGACCTTCTGGTTCACCGTCACGCTGCCGCGGGCCGCGCAGGGCGGGCAGCGCATCATGCCGGTCGATGTCACCGGGGCGCGTGTGCTGATCGTCGACGACAATGCCGTCAACCGCTCGATCCTCAGCGAGCAGATGGCGTCGTGGACCTTCGATTCCTGCGCGGCCGAAAGCGGCGCCGAGGGACTGAAGGTGCTGATTGCCGCCGCCGCTTACGGCGTGCCTGTTGATTGCGTCGTGCTCGACTACCAGATGCCGGGCATGACCGGCGCCGAAATGGCGCGCATCGTGCGCAACACCGCCGGCCTCGCGCATACGCCGATCATCATGCTGACCTCGGTCGACCAGTCGCTGGCCAATGCCACCTATCGCGATCTCGGCATCGACGCGCAGCTGATCAAGCCGGCGCGCTCCTCCATCCTCTTGGAGACGCTGGTCGCCACCATCCAGCGTCATCGCCACGGCACGACGGCCGCCCAGCCGCCGCTAATAGCGGGCGCCGGTCCCGCGCATGGCGCGCCGCAGGCATCGCCGGCGCAGGCGCCCGCGGCGGTGTCGGATCGTGCCCTGCTGCAGCCGCCGCCCGTCCGCGCGCGACCGCGTCCGGCCGGCGTGGAGCGTGGGCTCGACATCCTCGTCGCCGAGGACAATGAGGTGAACCAACTGGTGTTCACGCAGATACTCGGCGAGACCCGCTATCATTTCGAGATCGTCGGCAACGGCCGCAAGGCGCTCGATGCTTTCGGCAAGCTCAATCCGCGCATGATCCTGATGGATGTGTCGATGCCGGAGATGAACGGACTGGAGGCGACCGCGGCCATCCGCCGGCTCGAAGCGGAGATGGGGACGCATGTGCCGATCGTCGGCGTCACCGCGCACGCGCTGAAAGGGGACCGCGAGCGCTGCCTGGAAGCCGGCATGGACGATTACCTGCCGAAGCCGATCAGCCCGAAGGCGCTGCTCGAGAAGCTCGAAAGATGGCTCGGCCCGGACGCGGAGGTCCGACGTAGCGCCAGCTAAAGCGCGTCGCGACGAGGCGGATTCAGGCGACGCGCTTTAAGTCTTTGTTTGATGCATGTCGTTCTCCCAAAACCGCTGCGCACTTTTGGGCGACATGCATTAAGCAATTCCAGGAAAAGTGTGTAACGGTTTTCCGTCCGGAATTGCGCAAAATCAAACATTTAGAGCGGATCAGCGATTCTGTGAAAAGCTGAGCCGCTCTAAGCAATTCCAGGAAAAGTGTGTAACGGTTTTCCGTCCGGAATTGCGTAAAAACAGATAGCTCCCTTCCGCAGCAGCCCGCCGTCAGCCGGTGACGCAGACGTATGGTGTGATCGCACCATACCAAAGCGAAGCCAAGCAAGGACAATAAGAGCTGTCGATTCCGCCCCTCGGTTACGGGCGGGAGCAGCGACCGCCGGCATAGAAACAGCGTCGACTCTACCCCAACGGACCCTGTTTTCGGCGATGGCTAGGCCATGATCCGCTCTGGCATTCGGGCAACGCGCTCTCGTCCGGATTTTATTTCCCGGCGGCCGAGATCCGGCCGCCGGGACAAATTTTCAATTTAAAAGTCAGACAAGTTACTGATTCCCGCGGCAAACTCCGGCTGCTCGGCGGAACCGGCCGCAGACCCCTTCCAGACAACCCCGTCCAGACGTTACCGGGCTGACACGAAACTGTCATGCGACTGTAATAATCGGGAGCTATTGCGCTCACCGGGCGCCGGTAGACCGGGTGCCAAAAGACCATATTCCGAACAGGAGCAGGCCACATGAGACATTTCATCCGCTCGGCGGCCGTTGCGATTGCAATGGCTGCGGCATCCACCCTTTCCATCTCCGCCGCGATGGCTGCCGATATCTCCGGCGCCGGCGCCACCTTCCCCTATCCGATCTACGCCAAATGGGCCGACGCCTACAAGAAGGAGACCGGCACTGGTCTCAACTATCAGTCGATCGGCTCCGGCGGCGGCATCAAGCAGATCAAGGCCAAGACCGTGACCTTCGGCGCTTCCGATGCGCCGCTCAAGGGCGATGAACTCGAGTCCACCGGGCTGGCGCAGTTCCCGATGGTGATGGGCGGCATCGTTCCGGTCGTCAACCTCGAAGGTGTCAAGCCGGGCGAGCTCGTGCTCGACGGTCCGACGCTGGCCGACATCTTCATCGGCAAGATCACCAACTGGAACGACGAGGCGATCAAGAAGCTCAATCCCGACGTGAAGCTGCCCGACCAGGCGATTGCGGTCGTCCACCGTTCGGACGGCTCGGGCACCACGTTCAACTTCAGCTACTATCTCGGCGACGTCAGCGCCGATTGGAAGTCGAAGGTCGGCGTCGACAAGGCGCTCGAGTGGCCGGTGGGCATCGGCGCCAAGGGCAATGAGGGCGTCGCCAACAACGTGTCGCAGACCGGCGGCGCCATCGGCTATGTCGAATACGCCTATGCCAAGCAGAACAAGCTCACCTATACCGACTTGATCAACAAGGACGGCAAGAAGGTCGAGCCGACCGCCGCGGCGTTCTCGGCCGCCGCGGCCAATGCCGACTGGAGTTCGCAGCCGGGCTACGGCGTCATCCTGGCCAACCAGGCCGGCGCCGAATCCTGGCCGATGACCTCCGCCACCTGGATCCTCGTCTACAAGAAGCCCGACGATGCAGCGGCCACCGGCGAAGCGCTCAAGTTCTTCGCCTGGTCCTACGCCAAGGGCGACGACATGGCTGCCGAGCTCGACTATGTTCCGATGCCCGACGCGGTCGTGAAGAGCGTCGAGGATATGTGGGGCAAGGATATCGTCGACAGCAACGGCAAGCCGATCTTCTCCGGCATGTAATTCTTACGGAATGAGGAGGGCGCTTCCGGCGCCCTCCTGTCTCTCTTCCGAAATGCGAGGGGCTAAATGACTGCCGTTTCCGAAGCCGTGACGTCGTCCGCCATGCGGACCAGAGAAGCGACGGTGCGCCGCTTCGCCTTCACCGACATGGCCTTCCGGGCGGCCACGCGCGCTTCCGCCATCCTCGTGCTGGTGCTGCTTGGCGGGGTCGCCATCTCGCTGATCGCCGGCTCGTGGGAGGCGCTGTCGAAGTTCGGCGTATCCTTCCTGACGACCGAATCCTGGAATCCGGTCACCGAGAACTTCGGCGCGCTGGCCCCGATCTACGGCACCATAGTCACTTCGGCCATCGCCATCATCATCGCCGTGCCGATCGGCATCGGCATCGCCGTCTTCCTGACCGAGCTCTGCCCGCGGCCGCTCCGGCGCCCGATCGGCATTGCGGTCGAGCTGCTCGCCGGCATCCCCTCGATCATCTACGGCATCTGGGGCCTGTTCGTCTTCGCGCCGTTCCTGCAGACGACGGTGCAGCCCTTCATCATCAGTCTTTTCCACGGCATACCGGGCCTCTCCAGCCTGTTCGCCGGTCCGCCCTACGGCATCGGCCTGCTCACGTCGTCGCTGATCCTCGCCATCATGGTGCTGCCCTTCATCACCTCGATCACCAAGGACGTGTTCGACACGGTGCCGGCGGTGCTGAAGGAATCGGCCTACGGCATAGGCTGCACGACCTGGGAGGTGACCCGGCGCGTGGTCATCCCCTATACCCGCGTCGGCATCATGGGCGGCGTCATGCTCGGTCTCGGCCGCGCGCTCGGCGAGACGATGGCCGTCACCTTCGTGATCGGCAATGCGCACCGCATCAGCGCCTCGCTGTTCGCGCCGGGCACGACGATCTCGGCGACCATCGCCAACGAATTCACCGAGGCCGACGGCGCGCTCTACACCTCCTCGCTGGTGGCGCTCGGCCTGATCCTGTTCATCATCACCTTCATCATCCTCGCGCTCGCACGCTACATGCTGTTGCGCATCGATAGCCGCACGGGAGCCTGACTGATGTCGACCGCCACGTCGCTCCACCGAAGCCGCAAGCGCAAGAACGCCGTGATGATGGCGCTGTGCGTCATCGCTGCCGGAATCGGCCTCGCCTGGCTGGCGCTGATCCTCGGCGCGCTGCTCTACAAGGGGCTCTCCGGCGTCTCCCTGGCCGTGTTCACCGAAATGACGCCGCCGCCCGGCGACGCCGGCGGCCTGCTCAACGCCATCTACGGCAGCATCGTGATGACCATCATCGGCATCATCGTCGGCACGCCGATCGGCGTGCTCGCCGGAACCTATATGGCCGAGTACGGGCGCTTCTCGCGGCTGACCACGGTGGTGCGCTTCATCAACGACATCCTCTTGTCGGCGCCGTCGATCATCGTCGGCCTGTTCGTCTATGAGCTGCTGGTGCGGCCGATGGGCCACTTCTCGGCGATCGCCGGCGCGGTCGCGCTGTCCATCCTGGTGATCCCCGTCGTGGTGCGCACCACCGAGGACATGCTCAACCTTGTGCCCAACGCTCTGCGCGAAGCCGGCACTGCCATCGGCGCGCCGCGCTGGGTGGTGATCCGCTCGGTCGCCTATCGCGCGGCGCTTTCCGGCATCGTCACCGGCATCCTGCTGGCGATCGCCCGCATTTCCGGCGAGACGGCGCCGCTGCTCTTCACCGCGCTCAACAACCAGTTCTGGTCGAGCAATCTCAATGCGCCGATGGCCAGCCTGCCGGTGACCATCTTCCAGTTCGCGCTGAGCCCCTATGAGGAGTGGCAGCAACTGGCCTGGACGGGCGCACTCATAATCACCCTGACGGTTCTCGGGCTGAGCATCCTCGCCCGCAGCCTTACCGGACGCAGAGAGGACAGATGAAACCGATGTTGTCCACCGACCTGAACGTAGCCGACACCGTCGTCGAGAAGGCCAAGATCGAGGTCAAGAACCTCAACTTCTACTATGGCCAGTCGAAGGCGCTGAAGGACATCAACCTGTCCTTGCCCGAACGCAGCGTCACCGCCTTCATCGGCCCGTCGGGTTGCGGGAAGTCGACGCTGCTGCGCGTGCTGAACCGCATCTACGAGCTCTATCCGAAGCAGAACGCAGAAGGCCAGGTGCTGCTCGACGGCAAGAACATCCTCGACCGTTCGCAGGACCTCAACCTGCTCAGGACCAAGATCGGCATGGTGTTCCAGAAGCCGACGCCGTTCCCGATGTCGATCTACGAGAACATCGCCTTCGGCGTCAGGCTGTATGAGAAGATCAGCAAGGCCGAGATGGACAACCGCGTCGAACAGGCATTGAAGCGCGCGGCGCTGTGGAGCGAGGTCAAGGACAAGCTCAACGCCAGCGGCCAGAGCCTTTCCGGCGGTCAGCAGCAGCGGCTTTGCATCGCCCGCACTGTGGCGGTGAAGCCGGAAGTCATCCTGCTAGACGAACCGTGCTCGGCGCTCGATCCGCTGTCGACGGCCAAGATCGAGGAACTGATCGACGAATTGCAGGCCGACTACACGATCGTGATCGTCACCCACAACATGCAGCAGGCGGCGCGCGTGTCGCGGCAGACGGCGTTCATGTATCTCGGCGAGCTGGTCGAGTTCGACCGGACCGAGAAGATCTTCACCTCGCCCCGCGAGAAGCGCACGCAGGACTACATCACCGGCCGCTTCGGCTGAGTTCATACGAGGATACTATCATGGCCGAACACACCGTCGCTTCCTTCGACGAGGATCTGAGGCAGATCAGCCAGCTCATCATCGACATGGGCGATCTCGCCGGCTCCATGGTTGGCGCTTCGACCAAGGCTCTGCTCAATTCCGACAACGCGATGGCGCAGCGCGTCGTCTCCGACGACGCCATCATGGATGCGCGCCAGCGCGAGCTCGACGACCGCGCCATCACGCTCATCGCCAAACGGCAACCCATGGCCGACGACCTGCGCAGCGTGGTCGGCGCGATCCGCATGGCCGGCGACCTCGAGCGCATCGGCGACCTCGCCAAGAACATCGCCAAGCGCGTCGGCTCGGTCGGCATCAGCGCCGCGCCGCGCGACCTGTCGCACTCCATCGACTCGATGGCGCAGCTGGTGCTGATCCAGGTCCAGGGCGTGATCGAGGAGTACACCGCGGGCGACGCCACGGCGCTTGCCAAGCTCAGGAACGACGACGAGCGCGTCGACGTCAAATACACCTCCGTCTTCCGCGAGCTCCTGACCTACATGATGGAGGATCCGCGCAACATCACGGCCTGCACGCATTTATTGTTCTGCGCCAAGAATCTGGAGCGCATCGGCGACCATGTGACCAACATCGCCGAGAACGCCTACTATGTGCTGACCGGCACGCAATTGCCCGCGAACCGTCCGAAGCAGGACGAGACGGCGATGCCGGCGCCGGCGGCCTGACAACGAAGGTACCTGCTGAATGATCGCGCCACGCATCATGGTGGTGGAGGACGAGGAGCCGCTGGGGGTGCTGCTCCGCTACAACCTCGAATCCGAAGGCTATCAGGTCGAGGTGGTGACACGCGGCGACGAGGCCGAGATCCGCCTGCAGGAAAACGTGCCCGACCTGCTCGTGCTCGACTGGATGGTGCCGGCGGTTTCCGGCATCGAGCTCTGCCGGCGCCTGAGGATGCGGCCCGAGACCGAACGGCTGCCGATCATCATGCTGACCGCGCGCGGCGAGGAAAGCGACAGAGTGCGCGGCCTCTCGACGGGCGCCGACGATTATCTGGTCAAGCCGTTCTCGACGCCGGAATTCATGGCCAGGATCAAGGCGCTGCTGCGCCGTGCCAAGCCGGAGGTGCTGTCCAGCGTGCTCAAGGTCGGCGACATCGTGCTCGACCGTGAATCGCACCGCGTCTACCGCAAGAAGAGCGAGATCAGGCTCGGCCCGACCGAGTTCCGGCTGCTCGAATTCATGATGCGGCATCCCGGCCGCGTGTTCTCGCGCAGCCAGCTACTCGACAATGTCTGGGGTGAGACGATCTATATCGACGAGCGCACGGTAGACGTGCATGTCGGCCGGCTGCGCAAGGCGGTCAACAATGGCCGCATGCCCGACGTCATCCGCACCATCCGTGGTGCGGGCTACGCGATCAGGGAAGACTAGGGCGGTTCACCGTTTCACGGAAACGGCGAGCCACTCTATCTCTTTGTTCTCACGCAATTCCGGACGGAAACCGAGCTTCACACTTTTCCTGGAATTGCTCTGGAGCCCCGCCCTCCCGATGGATCGAAATCATGTTTCAGGGGCAGAACTCAATAGCAGGCGGTTGCCGATGGCCGCGAAGGGCCAGAGGCAATGTCGGCTTCTGATCCAAACCTGTCGTTCGTTTCCGCTCACGCCCAATGGCAGCTGATGTGAGGCCATTCCAACTACTGTCGCGGCTGCGTCCCAATGTCATTCTGCTCAAATGAGCAGTTGTTTGTTGGGTGGCGACCGATCTTCTCGTGGGGTTGATCTGGAGCAAGTCGCTCCATCCCAGCGCGCGCTACCTTTCCATTAGAGTTTACCTCAGTGGAGGAGTCCAATTCGGACCGAGGTTGCCATGAAGTCTCTGCGCGTCGTTGTTCGCCACCATGGCGGACCTGAAGTTCTGGAGATCGTGGAGGAGGACGCGCCCCATCCGGCATCAGGTGAACTGCGCGTGCAAACAATCGCCGCCGGCGTCTCCTTCGCAGAGCTATTGATGCGGGAGGGGATTCATCCCGAGAAAACGACCCTGCCATTCACGCCAGGATGGGACATTGTCGGCATCGTCGATGAGGCCGGAGAGGGAGTGTCCCATGCCATGATTGGTAAAATGGTTGCGGCGCTTCCCATTCATGGTGGCTACGCCCAGTTCATTTGCCTGCCGGCAGATGAACTCACTCTGGTTCCAACTGGTGTCGATCCCGCCGAGGCAGTCAGCCTCGTGCTGAACTACGTTACGGCCTATCAGATGATGCATCGCCTTGGGCATGCCTCTCCGGGTCAACGGGTCCTCATTCATGGCGCCGCCGGCGGAGTCGGCACGGCTCTGCTGCAACTTGGCCGCCTGGCAGGTCTGGAGATGTATGGGACTGCATCTCTTGCAGCCCATCAGATCGTATCCGATCTCGGGGCCACGCCGATCGACTACGAGCGAGTTGACTTTGTCGAAGAGATTCATCGCCTGACAAACGACGGCGTGGATGTCGTCTTCGATGGGGTCGGCGAAGCCAATGTCTGGCGTTCGTTTCGTACCCTGAGGCCTGGTGGCCGCGTCATAGCCTATGGCTTCACTTCATTTCTGCAGAAGGGCCAACTGGCAGGGGGCTTGCGTTACCGTCTTCGCGGCATATTGCGACCTGCGTGGTACGCGGTCCGCGCTTTCGTTTCACCAGGCCGACGACGCATACTCCCCTACAGCATACAATATCTGAAACGGTGGAAGCTCGCTTGGTTCCGCGAAGATCTCGGCGTTTTGCTCGATCTGCTTCGCGACGGGAAGATCAAGCCGATGGTGGCCGACCGGATGCCATTGATTGAGGCTCGTCGCGCCCAGGAGCTGCTCGGTCAGGGAGGTGTCAAGGGCAAGCTCGTGTTGATCTGCAATTGACTGACCACCCGACAAGGATCGCCGAGCCAGAGCAGAGCCTTTGAAACGCAAATCGCCTCCGGCATCGGCCTTGATCGTTTCAATGACTGCCTATGGCGCTGCGCTAAGCAGACCCCCCGTCACGCCGTCTTCTGCGCCACCAGCCCCAGTTCTTCGACCATCGCCTGGCTCATCAAGAACTTCTGCGGCTTGCCGGTCACCGTCATCGGCCGGCGATCCAGCCTTCGCCTCGCCGCCGGTGCCGCCGGAAAGCCCTGAGCTGGAGCGGCTGATGCTTCTCGAGGAAGGACTGCCTGCGCGAGCAGGCGCTGGCGGTCTGCGGCAGCGTGCGGCCGGTGGCGACGGCAAGCTACGGCGCGACCAGCCTGACGACCCTTTTGCAGATGGTGGCGCATGGGCTGGGCGTGACGCTGGTTCCGGAAATGGCGGCAAGCGCCGCCGGCGTCATGCCGGACTTGAGGATCGTGCCATTCCAGGGAGCCGATGCCGCAGCGCATGATCTGCATGGCCTGGCGGAAGAACAAGGTGCGGCAGGACGAATGCATGGAATTGGCCAAGATCATCCGTGGACTGGACCAGACGGTTCTGGGGGTTGACTTGGCGGCGCTGGCGGGGCGTGAGCTTGGCGGCGCCGATCAAAGGTCAGCCGTTGACCCTAAGTGGTCATTCAAGCGGACTGCGGATTAGCCCGGAAGCTCCAGCCGTGCTAGAGTTCGGTGATCGCATCGCCGGAGTGGAGCGCATTTGGCGCGACACCCTTGGCCATGAAGCACACACCGTGGTGCTATGGAACGCAAGCTTGCGGCCATTCTTGCCGCCGACGTCGTAGCTTACTCGGCCCTGATGGAGGCGGACGAGGGAGGGACCTTCGAGCGGCTTAGGGCCAGCCGTAAGGAGCTGTTCCAGCCGGAGATCAGCAAGCATCACGGGCGCATCTTCAAACTGATGGGCGACGGTTTGCTGGCTGAATTCGGCAGTGCAGTCGATGCTGTCGAGTGCGCGGTAACCCTTCAACGCGGCATGGTGGAGCGCAACGCAAGTGTCCCCGAAAGCGAGCGCTTCGAGGTCCGCCTCGGGATCAATCTGGGAGAAGTGATCGTCGAAGGGGACGATCGCTACGGCGAGGGTGTCAATGTCGCCGCTCGCCTGCAGCAGCTCGCTGATCCCGGCGGCGTCTGCGTTTCAGAGAAGGTGTCCAAGGAGGTCGAGAAGAAGCTGGCGTTTGAGTTCGAACCCATGGGCGGCCAGCGGGTGAAGAATATAGCCGAGCCGATATACTGCTATCGCGTAAACTTGCAGTCTGTCAGAGCCTCTTCGGCCGGTCGACCGGTATCGTTGGAATTGCCCGACAGGGCGGCCGTCGCCGTCTTGCCTTTCGCCAACATGAGCAGCGATCCGGAGCAGGAGTTCTTCGCCGAGGGATTGGCTGAAGACCTGATCACGGACTTGGCAAAGGTCCCCGGCCTTCTTGTGATCGCGCGCAACTCCTCGTTCGTCTACAAGGGAAGGTCGGTCGACGTCCGATCGATCGCGAGGGATCTCGGCGTCCGATATGTTGTCGAAGGCAGTGTGCAGAAAGCGGCGGCGCGCGTGCGGATCAACGCACAGCTTATCGACGCGCGCGAGAATACGCATATCTGGGCCGACCGCTTCGACGGCGAACTTGCCGATGTCTTCGCCTTGCAGGACGAGGTTGTCGGTAAGATCGTTGGTGCTCTCTCCGGCTCGTTTCCTTCCGCGTGCTCGCTGCCCCGGCAGAGGACGTCGAATTTCGAAGCTTACGAGCTTCTGGTGCGCGGGCGGTCGCTGGTGACCCAGTCGCAAGAGGCGAACAAGACCGCGCGTCCGCTCCTCGAAAGAGCGATCCAGCTGGATCCAGGCTTCGCGGAGGCGCATGCCTGGCTCGCGATGTCGCACCTGCTTGGTTGGATGTTCTGGGGAGAGCCTGAGGGGTACCGTTCACTCGGGCGGGCCGAGGCTGAGCGGGCGGTATCGCTCGATCCAGGGAACGCAGGCGCGCATTCGATCCTGGGTTATGTTTTGCAATTCGACTTTAGGGCGGATGAGGCAGCAGCGGAATTTGCGACAGCGTTGAGGATCGATCCCAACCACGCCGACACTTGGATCTTCCTGGGCGAATCGAAAGCGCATCTGGGTAACGCCGTCGAGGGGATCGAGTGCATTCAAAATGCCTTCCGGCTGGATCCCTACCCACCCGGACGATGCTATTGGCTGCGCGGGTACGTAGAATATGCTGCGCGCCGCTACGAGGATGCGGTCGACACCCTTCGGCATGAAACAACCTACCGGACAGGGTCGCGGCGGATTTTGGCTGCCGCCCTTGCACAGCTTGGTCGGATCGAAGAGGCCAAGGAGGAAGCACGACAATTCCTCGCCGCCAACCCGCATTTTTCCGCTCGGCAATGGGCGAGCACGCAGCCGTTCCGCCGCGACGCGGATCGCCAGCATTTCGTTGATGGCTATCTAATGGCGGGTCTACCCGAATGACTCGCTAAAGCGCGTCGCGATCTTTCAGATTCGCTCCGTGCGCTTTGGGTTTTTGATTTTACGCATGTCTTTGTCCCGAAACCGGTTCCCACTTTCGGGAGACATGCTTCAGGTGCCCGCGCGAATGACCGTTTCTGGCGCACAGCGGTCGGAGGTCAACGTTCCCAATTGGGTCGGAAATTCGGTCGCTTAGAGATGATTGGTTTCACCCCTATCGTCAGGCGACGTTTTTCCCGGTTGCGCCGGACCTCGCCTGCACGCCCGGCGCGAAGATCTCCTGGTCGACGAAGGTCAGCGCGCGCATGGCGCAGCCTTCGCGGATGAGCGGCAATTCGTTCGGCTCGGTGTCGAAGGAGATCGATTTGGAGTGCTGGCCGCCAGCGGTCTGAGCAATGGCCTCGCGCAGCGCCGGCTCTATCAGGTCGAAAGCCGCGGCGCTGACGCCGACCACGGCGACCGGCGCCGGGTCGATCAGCGCGAACAGGTTGCCGAGGCCGAAGCCCAGCGCCTCGCCCGCCCTGCGATAGGCCTCGCGTTCCGGGCCGTCCTTCTCGCGCGCCTTGGCGGCAAGCGCCCGCATGTCGGCATCGCTGACATCGACCGGCTCGGAGTCCTCGCTCATCCCTTTGGCATTGCGCCAGATGGCGTAGTTGCCGGCATAGGCCTCGACGCAGCCGCGGCGTCCGCAACGGCAGAGCGCGCCGCCCGGGCGGTGAATCATGTGGCCGAACTCGCCTCCGGAAGAATGCGTGCCGGTGAACAGCTCGCCCTTCAGCACAAGACCCATGCCGATGCCGTGCGAGAGCAGGATGGCGATGAAATTGTCGTGGTAGCGGTCGGGGTCGCGCCACTGCAGCGCCACCGCCATCATGTTGCAGTCGTTCTCCATGGTGGCCGGAATGCCGAATTCATGCTCCAGGATGTCGGCGAAAGGAATGTCGGTCAGCGGCGTGATCGGCGACCACAGCATGGCGCGGGCATGGGAATCGGTGATGCCCTGAATGCCCATGGCGATGCGCGCAACGCTGCCGACATCGAGGTCGGGGTCCTCCAGGCGGCGCCTGACGATCGCCATGCATTCGCCGATCAGCTCGTCGCGCGGCATGGTCAGCGTGTCGAGGCGCCGCTGTTCCTCGGCAATGACCTGACCGGCATAGTCGATGACGGCGACGGAGAGGAAATTCAGCGACAGCACCACCGTCACCACGGCGGCCGCTTCGGGATTGAGGGCGAGGCCGACCTGCGGCCGTCCACGCTTCAATGACGCGGTCTCGCTCGGCTTGCCCTCGGTCAGGATGCCTTCCTGGATCAGGTCCGAGGAGATTGCCGAAATCGTCGAGTGGCTGAGCCCGGTCGTCGCGGCGATCTCGGTTCGCGACGGCTGGCCGGCCCGGCGCACCGCCGAGAGCACCATGGCGCGGTTGCGCCGGCGCAGGTCGTCGTGGCGGATTCCGACCGACATTCTTTCCTTCCTCCCCGGTCAGCGCGGCCTCTTGACAATGCATGGGCCGTCGGCGACGCGCCAGACCGGTTCAGTTCCTTGATACAGCCACCGAACCGCCCTGGATTTGTTGTTCAGTCCGGTGGAAGCGGTTCTGCTCTTCTTCCGAAACTGTTCCGGGATAGTGGCAGAAGCGGCGGGGGCTGTCATTATTTATTGCGGGTCTCGAAAAAAAGTTCGCGACACGTCAAAAACCATCAGAATCGCTGTTGACAGCGCTTCGGCGTTGGACCACTATTTTTTCGAGGCTCGAAAAAAAGGAGCCTCAGTGCCGGCCTTCGGGCCAGTCTGGGTCGCGCCGCAAGGGCGCAGGGAGGAAATCATGAAGAGATTCGCAGCCGCCATGCTGGCGGGTGTCGCCATGTCGCTGACGCTGGCGTCGGCCGCAGAGGCGAAGGACAAGGTGATCGGCGTTTCGTGGTCGAATTTCCAGGAAGAACGCTGGAAGACCGACGAAGCGGCGATGAAGGCGGCCATCGAGGCGGCCGGCGACAAATATATCTCCGCCGACGCGCAGTCCAATCCGGGCAAGCAACTCACCGACGTCGAAAGCCTGATCTCGCAGGGTGCCAATTCGCTGATCATCCTGGCGCAGGACGCCTCGGCGATCGGGCCGGCGGTGCAGAAGGCGCTCGACGAGGGCATTCCGGTGGTTGGCTATGACCGCCTGATCGAGAACAAGGACGTGTTCTACCTGACCTTCGACAACAAGGAAGTCGGTCGCATGCAGGCCCGCGAGGTGTTCAAGGCCAAGCCCGAAGGCAACTATGTCTTCATCAAGGGCTCGGGCTCCGATCCGAACGCCGATTTCCTGTTCTCGGGCTCGATGGAAGTGCTGAAAGAAGCCATCGACAGCGGCAAGGTCAAGAATGTCGGCGAGGCCTATACGGACGGCTGGCTGCCTGCCAACGCCCAGAAGAACATGGAGCAGTTCCTGACCGCCAACGACAACAAGGTCGACGCCGTCGTGGCCGCCAATGACGGCACCGCCGGCGGCGTCGTCGCGGCGCTGACGGCTCAGGGGTTGGCCGGCACCGTTCCGGTCTCCGGCCAGGACGGCGACCATGCCGCGCTCAACCGCATCGCGCTCGGCACGCAGACCGTGTCGGTGTGGAAAGACGCGCGCGAGCTTGGCAAGAACGCCGCCGAGATCGCCTCGCAGCTCGCCGACGGCAAGAAGATGACCGACATCGCCGGTGCCAAGGACTTCACCACACCTGGCGGCAACACCGTCAAGTCGCTGTTCCTGACGCCGGTCGCGATCACCAAGGACAATCTCAACGTCGTCATCGACGCCGGCTGGATCAAGAAGGACGAAGTCTGCGCCGGCGTTGCTGCCGGCAGCGTCGCGGTCTGCAACTGATCCGACTGCAAGCTATCAAACGAAACGCCGCGGCCCAAAACCGCGGCGTTTCTCCAAAGGCCCCGGCTTCGACGAAGCCGGGAGCCACCGGAGCAGTTCACCGCCTGGCAAAATCGCCGAACTGCCCCGACCGTTTGTTTCCACGCAATTCCGCGCGGAAGTCCGTTACGTGCTTCCTGGAATTGCCCTAGCATCGTGGCCCGGCATCCGCGCCAGACGGCAGGCCGGTGGGAGGAGATCATGACCGATACGACCTCTGAAACGCCGGCCAACCCGGCCGCGGATCGCGCGCGGGCATCTGAACTCAGCGCCATCGGGCGCTTTCTCAAGGCGACCGAGCTCGACACGCGCATGCTCGGCATGGTCGGCGCGCTGCTGATCATCTGGATCGGCCTGCACGTCATTTCGAGCCTGCGGCTCGGCGTCAATCCGCTCGATTTCGACAGCCGCACGTTTCTCACGCCGCGCAATCTCTGGAACCTGTCGGTGCAGACCTCGGCCGTGGCCATCATGGCCTCCGGCATGGTGCTGGTCATCGTCATGCGCAATATCGACCTCTCCGTCGGCTCGGCCGAGGGATTGATCGGCATGGTCATGGGCTTTGCCCAGGTGCATTTCCTGGTGCGGATGGTCGGGCTCGAGCTCGGCAATCCGTGGATCTGGGTGCTGGCGCTGTTGATCGGCCTGGCGCTCGGCCTGCTGATCGGCGCCTTCCAGGGCTTCGTCATCGCCTATCTCGAAGTGCCGGCCTTCATCGTGACGCTGGGTGGGCTATTGGTATGGCGCGGCGCCGCCTGGTGGGTCACCAGCGGCCAGACGGTCGCGCCGCTCGACGCCACTTTCCAGCTGATGGGCGGCGGACCGGCGGGCTCGATCGGCGCCAAATGGAGCTGGGCCGTCGGCGTCGTCGCCTGCCTGGCAGTGGTGTTTGCGCTGTTTCATGGCCGCGTGCAGCGCAAGCGCTTCCGCTTCCCGCTACGCCCGATCTGGGCCGAGACGCTGCTCGGCGCGGTCACCTGCGCGGTCATCATGGGCGCGGTGTGGCTGGCCAATTCCTATCCATGGCCGGTCGGCATCGTGAACCGATACGCCGCCGCCAACAACATTACCGTTCCCGAGGGTGGGCTGTTCATCGCTCACGGCATCGCCATTCCGGTGCTGATGGCGGTGGCGGTCGGCCTGATCATGACCTTCATCACCAAGCGCACCCGCTTCGGCCGCTATGTCTTCGCCATCGGCGGCAATCCGGAGGCGGCGAACCTTGCCGGCATCAACACGCGCTGGATCACCATGAAGGTGTTCATGATCATGGGCGTGCTGGCGACGATCGCGGCGGCCATTTCGTCGGCGCGGCAGAATTCATCGACCAATGCGCTCGGCACGCTGGACGAGCTCCTAGTCATCGCCGCGGCGGTGATCGGCGGCACTTCGCTTGCCGGCGGTTCGGGAACCGTGCTCGGCGCCATGCTGGGCGCGCTTCTGATGCAGTCGCTGCAGTCCGGCATGGTGCTGCTCGGCGTCGACTCACCACTGCAGAGCATCGTCGTCGGCGCCGTGCTGGTCATCGCCGTCTGGCTCGACACCATCTACCGTAAACGGGTCTGAGCATGATCCCGCAAAGTGGAAACCGGTTTGCGGAAAAACTCATGCTCGAAGTCAGGCATTAGGGAGGAGGAGAAAATGGCAGAGAACGCTTCCACCGGTGACCCGCTGGTCGACATGCGCAACATCTCGATCGCCTTCGGCGGCATCCGCGCCGTCGACGACGCGTCCATCGATCTCTTTCCAGGCGAAGTGGTGGCGCTGCTTGGCCATAACGGTGCGGGCAAGTCGACGCTGATCAAGATCCTGTCCGGCGCCTACAAGCGCGATGCGGGGACGATCTTCGTCAACGGCGAGGAAGCATCGATCTCCAACCCGCGCGATGCCAAGAAATACGGCATCGAGACGATCTACCAGACGCTGGCGCTTGCCGACAATGTCGATGCCGCCGCCAATCTTTTCCTCGGCCGCGAGTTGATGACCGCCTGGGGCACGCTAGACGACGTCGCCATGGAGGCCGAGGCGCGCAAGGTGATGGGCCGGCTCAATCCGCGTTTCCAGCGCTTCAAGGAGCCGGTGATCAAGCTGTCGGGCGGACAAAGACAGTCGGTGGCGATCGCCCGCGCGATCCTGTTCAACGCCCGCATCCTGATCATGGACGAACCGACCGCGGCGCTCGGTCCCCAGGAGACGGCCCAGGTCGGCGAACTGGTGCGGCAGCTCAAGGCCGACGGCATCGGCATTTTCCTGATCAGCCACGATATCCATGACGTGTTCGAGCTCGCCGACAGGGTCTGTGTGATGAAGAACGGCCAGGTCGTCGGCACGGCGCGCACCGGCGACGTGACCCAGGACGAGGTGCTCGGCATGATCATCCTCGGCAAGTGTCCGCCGGGCGCTATTCCGGGTCCAGGAGCGTTGAAAATCGCGGCTTGACGCCGAAAATTAGCCGGCAAATAGACCGTTGGTCGATGCGCCGACGGCCGCGATGGCTTGGCCTCGCCATTGTATTAGTCCGGCGACTTGCCCATAAAGATGGTCAAGCATCCATGGGCCGCACCCTGCATTGAAAAAGCTTTTTCCGATCGTTGCTTTCATCGCCGTCGCGCTGATCAGCCTGACGATGGCGGGGTTCGCCTATTTCGCGACCCAGGAGGCGGCGCGCATCAAGTTCGAAGGGACGGCCGACGATGCTCTCAACCGCATCGAGAGCCGCATCGACCTGCATCTGTCGCTGCTGCGCTCGACACGGGCACTGTTCGATGCCCGCAACGGCGACATCAAGCGCGGCGAGTTCAACGCCTTCTTCACCGCGCTCGACATCAGCGATAATTTCGCCGGCCTGCGCGGCGTCGGCTTCCTGAGGCTGGCCAAGACCGGCGACGGGGCCGCCGTCGAACGCGACATCCTGCGCGATCACGGTTCGGCCCATCCGATCTATCCAGCCACCACGCAGCAGCAATGGCGCGCACCCATCGTGCTTTTCGAGCCGCTCGATACATCCAATCAGTCGATCCTCGGCTCCGACATGTTCAGCGAGCCGGTAAGGCGGGCGGCGATCGAGAAGGCGATGGCGGACGACCAGCAGCATGCCAGCGGCCTTGTCCAACTCGGCCAGGGCGCCGACGTGACGCAGACCTTCCCCGGATTCCTGGTGTTCGTGCGGCTGAACGTGGAAACGGCGCCGGACGTCATCAATGCCAGCCGCTCCTCGACCGCGGGCTTTCTTTACGCCGCCTTCCGCGCGCGCGACCTGTTCCAGGTGGCGCTCAGCAAGACACCGCTGCTGCCGGTCAACGTCGAGATCTATGACGGCAAGCCGAACGCCGACAATCTTCTGTTCCGCTCAGAGGCTCCGCCGGCCGAATCGCTTGGCGAGAAGCTTGTCGCGCGCCGGGATATCGTCGTGGCCGGCCGCCCCTGGACTATTCTGTTTCGGCCGACGAGCGCTTTTTCGCTGCCTTCCTCGCGCGCCATTCCGGTGATGCTCGGGCTGTTCGGCCTGCTGCTTGCCGGGGCGATCGCCTTGGTGGCCCGCTATCAGGAGCGCGCCTATGAGGCAAAGTCGCTGCTGCATGAGGCGACGGAGAAGAGCCTGCTGGAAAAGGACCTCATCCTGCAGGAGATGAAGCACCGCATCAAGAATTCGATCACAAGGGTTCTGGCGATCGCGCGGCAGACTGCTTCCCAGGCCACCGACGTGAAGGAATTTTCGGCATCGTTTTCGGCGAGGCTGCAGGCGATGGCGGCTTCACAGGACATGCTGACACGCTCGCGCTGGCAGAAGGCGGACCTTGGCGATCTTCTGCGCATCGAACTCGGGCAGGTGTTCGGCAAGGAGCTTCCCGAAGGCATCTTGTCGGGACCGGAAGTGCTGCTCGACGAGACGACGACGCAGGCGCTTGGCCTGACCTTTCACGAGCTTGCCACCAACGCGCTGAAGTATGGCGAGGCCGGCAGTTCGGCCAATTCGCTGAAGGGACAATGGGCGCTGAAAGTCGATTGGGCGGTCGAACGACGTAACCGAGAGCAGACCCTGGTGCTCAACTGGCGCGAGGCGGGGCATAAAAAGCTGGAGGCGCCGGCAAAGACCGGCTTCGGCACCAAGCTGATCGATCTCAATGTCACGCGCGAATTGCGCGGCACGATCAAGCGCGATTTCCAGGCCGACGGCCTGAAGGTGGAAATAAGGATTCCGCTGACCGCGTGAACAGCCAATGCCTGCCGGATCTCCGGTCAGGCGCAAAGAAAGGGAGGCCGCAAGGATCGGCCTCCCTTCGAGTCTTCGAAAAATCGCGAAATCAGTTGCAGCGGGCGGTGTAGATCCGGCCGCGATGATCGCGATATTGGCAATAACCGTTGCGCAGGTTGCGGACCAGCAGGCCGGATCCGGCGCCGACAGCCGCGCCGATCAGCGCGCCCTTGCCGCCGCCGACCAAGCCGCCCACGCCGGCGCCGATCAAGCCGCCGCCAACCACATCCTGCTCGGTTGTGGTGCAGCCGCTGACAGCGACCACGGCAACCATGGCAATGATCATCTTCCGCATAAAATTGCTCCTCACTTTTGTCCTCACTTTCGGCAGTGCCGTCCGCCATTTAGCATGAAAAAACCGGATTTGCCTGCCCGATCTTACTGTTAGTGAAGATAGTCTTTTTCGGGGCGCGCGCCGCTAGACGCGACAAGCGTGCCGGAGACCTCCAGCGACGCCACAAGCGTGCCGTCGGGACGCACGCTCCAGAGGAGCTGATCGTAATCGTCCTCGAGCGCCGGATCGACGGCTAGGCACTCGCCCATTATACGCGGCATCCGACCTCGCAGGTCGCCCAGCGCGAAGGGCCGTTCGGCGGTGCAAGCCTCAAAAGTCTCGAAGACGCTGACCGGCACCGGCAGTTCGCGGCATTCGGTCATGGTGTCCGAGCAGCCGATGACGAGGAGCAATGCGGCGATGTGTTCTACGGGTGAATCCCCCCTGCCGCAAAGAACGATTCTCGCCGCTCAAAAGTTCCTGCACCGATGTGGCCGCGATGCGCGAACCCTTGGCACTCTTGATCGGAATATCCGGCGGATCAGCTCAACTGCCACGCCGCCGCCAGCACCAAGGCGGCAAGGAGCGCGACGGCGCCGAGGCGAAGCGTAAGATGCGAGGAGCGGGGCGAGGGCGGTGCCTCGGCGTCCTGAAAGCCGCTCATCGAGACGCGGGCGGCCTGCTCCAATCTGTTCATATCGGCGACCATCATTTCAATCCTCCCAAATCGCGTGCCAGATCATCTGACTGGGCGCGGCCGGGCTTCCGACACACTTGGGCGGTTCAGCGCTTGACGTCGCCGACCCGCTCCAAGTGCTTGTTTTTACGCAGGCTCCGGATGGAAAGCCGCTGTGCGCCTTTCCTCGAGTTGCTTTTAGCCGGGAACAGAATCGGACTTTATGGTGAACAGCGGGTTAAGGGCCGCTGCCGGCGGACGGTCGCAGCCGCAATGGCGGCGGTCAGTCCGTCTCGAAGTTGCCGCGCGGGATCGTGAGGCGATATTCGAGATTGCCCTTATCGATCTCGAGCGTGGCGGAGCCGTTGAGCGAGGTCGGAACCACGCGTTCGAGAGCGACGCTGCCGAAGCGCTTTTCGTTGCGCCGGCCGGCGCCGATCCGCTCCGTCCATACCAGCAAAAGGCCAGGCGAAGTCTCGCTGCCGGCCGCTATCCTGGCGCTTAGCTTGACCTGACCGTCAGGCTGCGACAGGGCGCCATAACTTACCGAGTTCACGGCGAGTTCATGCATGGCCAGCCCGATATGCAGTGCGGCGTTTGGGTTGAGGTAGGGGTTTTCGCCGTCGAAACGCAGGCTGCGCTTGGGATCGGCGCTGTAGCGGCCGACCTGACCGAATACGAGTTCCTGAAGCGCCGCTCCCCGCCAGTTGGAGGACGTCACCAGATCCTGAGACGAGGCGAGCGACTGAAGGCGGCCGCGAAAGCGCGTCAGGAAGTCGGCAAGCGTCTCCGAGTAGCGCCCGGTCTGGGTGGCGATGCTCTGGATGATGGCCAGAAGGTTCTTCGAGCGATGGCTGACTTCCCGCAGCAGCGTCTTCAGCGTCTGTTCGCGGCGTTTCTGCTCCGTCGTCTCGACCATGGTGGTGACAACACCCTGGACTTCGCCGGAGTCGCTGCGATCGGCATCGATCCAGATATGGAACCAGCGCACGCCGTCACTGTCGGGGATGCCGAGCTCGAGGCGGTCCGCGTTGCCGGTTTCAACCACTTTGCGTTTGGCCGCGCCTATCCGCTCGGCCTGCGCGGGGGAGAGCAAATTCTTGCCGTCGGCCGTCTCGGATGCCCACGGAGCTCGCATGTTGCGGGCCCAGACGGTCCTCATTTCGCGATCCTGATAGAGGACCGAAATTCCAGCATTGTGAAGCGCGTGGAGCAGGGCGCGTCCAACCTGCATCCCGCTTTCCGCCGGATGCATCGCTATCACCTCGTCATTGCGCTTGTCGGCGTTCTTGTCTGAAGCCTTGGACCGCATGCGATACTTCCCGCACCCAGGCTGAAAGGTTCTTGCGACTGGCTACCAGGCTGGACGCGCGAGCCTCAGATAGCGGTCCGCCGGACGACGTCCTTTTGGGGACACCGCCCGGCGGTGGCTGGAAACCGTTTGAGGGGTGCGGCTTCCAGTGTTCGAAAACTCCCCGCGTCAGGTTCTCCTGACGAGGCCGGCGATCAGCGAAATCACCAGGAAGGCAAGGAAGATGAAGAACAATATCTGCGCGATGCCTGCCGATGTGCCGGCAATGCCGCCGAACCCAAGCGCGCCGGCGATGATCGCAACCACAAGAAAAACGAGCGCCCAGTACAGCATGATACGTCTCCTTCTATCGACCTGAAAACGTGGCCGAATGGCGTTTGTTCCACCAATCGCGGAAAAAGACGATCCCCCCGGAAGCGCTTTTTCGCCCAAAGCTTCGCCAGCGATCGGACAAGCTTCCGCGCGCGGTTCATGCAAGGCACAGGCCTTACGCAAAGCCTTGATCGTCAGGGCCTGCAGGCGGTCAGGCCGCGGCCTTTGCCTGCCGGTCAAAGAACAGCGCCTGGCTGATCAGGGCCTTGACCATATCGGGATTGAACGGCTTGGTTACCAGGAACGCCGGTTCCGGACGCTCGCCAGTGAGCAGGCGTTCAGGGAAGGCGGTGATGAAGATCACCGGCACCGGCGTCGCAGACAGGATCTCGTTCACAGCCTCGATGCCCGAGCTGCCGTCGGCGAGCTGGATGTCGGCCAGAACCATTTTCGGACGCGTCCTGCCAAATATGGCCACCGCCTCGGCATGCGTGCGCGCGGTGCCGACAACGCGGTGCCCGAGGCTTTCGACCATCTCCTCGATGTCCATGGCTATCAGCGGCTCGTCCTCGATGATCAGCACATCGGTCGCGACCTGGCGGGAAATCTCGCTGCTTGCCTGGGCAAGCAATTCGGAGAACTCCTGCTCGTCGGCATCGAGGATTTCCGCCGCCTCGTCCTCGCTGAAACCCTCCACGGCAACCAGCAGGAACGCCTGCCTCGGCCGCGGCGCGATCGCGTTCAGATTGGCGGCGGCCCGCTGCTCCCAGGCGGTCTGCGCATGCTCCTGCGGCACGCGAATGGCAATCGAGGTGAAGAGCCTGGCAAAAACCTTGTAGAGCGCGATGCGGTCGCTCGATGCCTTTGGGAAAACCTCGGTGTCGGCGATGATGGCTTCCAGCAACGCGGCGACCAGCGCATCACCGCTTTCCTGCGATCCCGAGACGGCGCGCGAGAAACGGCGCAGGAACGGGAGGTGAGGAGCGATGGTTGCGGATAGGCTCATATTCGACGTCTCCCTCAGATGTCGTTGGTGCAGGCCAGACTCGTCGCAAGCCCCGACAAACCAACGTGGGCTTTCTGAAAAAGTTCCGCTGGAGGTGGAACTAAATTAGGAAGCGGGCGTTTGGCCTTTTCGGGATGGGCAACCAGACAAACGTGCCGCTTGCGTTATGGTCTACGATTCTAGAGCGGTTCGAGTGCTGGAATTAGGGCGAATATGAAAGAAATGTCAAAGAATTCAAGAGCTGGCGCCGCGAGCAGGCACCGGAACGGGGGTGGCAATCCACTCGGGCCGAACTCCGAAATTGCCCGCAAACTCAAACAATATTATGACGAGCTGGTTTCCGATCAGGTGCCGGATCGATTCGCTCAGTTGCTCAGTCAACTGGAAAAGGCCGAACCCGCCGAGGAAAAGGATTGAGGCATGGCGGCGGTCTCCCAGAGCTTCAAGACCGAGCTGCTCGGTGCGATACCGAGCCTGCGCGCCTTTGCGGTGTCGCTGACGCAGAATGCCGACAAGGCCGATGACCTCGTCCAGGAAACCCTGGTCAAGGCGTGGGACAAGCATGAGAGCTTCCAGCCCGGCACCAACCTCAAGGCCTGGCTTTTCACCATCCTGCGCAACGAGTTCTATTCGCAGATGCGCAAGCGTGGCCGCGAGGTGCAGGACAGCGACGGCATCATGACCGCCAGGCTTGCCGTTCACCCGGCGCAGCACGGCCAACTCGACCTCAAGGACTTTCGCGGCGCGCTGGAACAGCTGCCGGAGGATCAGCGCGAAGCCATCATCCTGATCGGCGCGTCCGGCTTCTCCTACGAAGAGGCGGCCGAGATCTGCGGCTGCGCGGTCGGCACGATCAAGAGCCGGGTCAGCAGGGCTCGCGCGAGACTGCAGGAAATTCTGAAGATCTCCGGCGAGGACGAATATGGTCCCGATGCGATTTCGGCGCAGGTGACCGGCTCGAACGCAGCCTGACAGTGACGCGCGGCAGCATGCTCAACCGCTCCATTTTTAAGCCATTCCGGACGGAAAACCGTTACACACTTTTCCTGAAATTGCTCTGCCGGCGATGTCGTCAAGCCGCCTTCGTGCGTCCGCAAGCGAGCGCCACGGCCTCGATCAGATCGTCCCCCGAATAGGGTTTGGCGACCAGCCGGATTTCCGGAAAGGAGCTCTCGATCTCGTCCGCGTCCGAATGACCGGAGGCGAAAACGAACGGAACGCCCCCGCCACGCAGTCGCGCGGCGAAGCCGAGCGTCGAAACACCTCCAAGCATCAGGTCGACGATGGCCGCGTCAAACCACGACAACCCATCCCGCTGGTCGATTTCGGCCAGATCGCGGACAATTACAACGTCGGCCGCGCCATGGTCACGGCATAACTGTTCGACATCCATTGCGATAAGAAACTCATCCTCCAGGACCAGAATACGCAATCCGTCTAGCAATGAAGGCACGTAGCGGCGACTCCTACAATCGCCAGCAGTCATGCGCGGTATTTGCCGGTATGTCATTTAAAAAAGACATGACCGGGAGTGCATCTTCGTGATCGGCGGAACCTCGATCCGCCTGGAACGTTTTCAACTGCCCAATCAGGGCAGGGGTTTCGGAGAGGGGTCGAAATGCCCAGCAGAGCACACGTTCCGTTCCCAGCCGCCAATATCCTTGCGAGTCCGCTGCGGCCGCTGCCGGCCTTTCGCCCGTTCGAAAGCCAGGAACGGTTGTCCGACGTGCGGCGGCAAATCCTCGACTATTCCATGCCGGGCGATCTCATCGGTCTGCAGGGGAGGGCATTTTGACTGCTGTCAATGCGCCCGCCGCCCGGTCTTGGTAAGGAGCGGTCCAAGTTCGGAACTCTTGATGCATATCGAGCGTTGAAAGTTAGAAAACACAAGGAGTTAAGCAATGGCGCCCGCCGCAGGCAAAACCGCAACAGACGCTCCCTCCAACTCCGATCTCGAAGCCGATATTCGGCAGTTGCGCGCCGATATCGAGGAACTCACCAGGCAATTGGCCAAGACCGGGGAGCATGGCTATGGCGCGGCGCGCCATGCCGCCTCCGAGGGGGTCGAACACCTGCGTGCCCAGGGTGAAGCGGCATTCGAAAGCGTGCGCGGCAGCGCCCAGGATATCGAAGCGCAGCTCATCGCCACCGTTCGCGAAAAGCCGGTGACGTCGCTGGCGATTGCCGCAGGCGTCGGCTTTCTGTTCGCACTACTCTCCCGCCGCTAGCCGCAGATGGGGACGCTGATTTCGCTGATCTCGGCCATTGCCTCGGGTGAGGCGACGGCCGCCTTGCAGAGAGCGCGTGTGGCGGCAATCCTCTATGGGATTGCCGCTATTCTTGCCCTGTGCGGCATCGGCTTCCTTGTCGGCGCCGCCTATATCTGGCTGGCCGCGCGCTACGGACCATTGGCGACCAGCCTCGGCTTCGGCATCGGCTTCCTGCTGATTGCCGGGCTCATTCTGGTGATCCACAAGATGACGACCGGCATGCGAGCCAAGCGTCGCGCGCGCCGGCGCAAGGCCGACATGACGGCGGTTGGGCTCACCGCGGCGCTTGCGCTGCTCCCGGCGCTTGCCAAGAGCAAGGGTGGCCTGGGCACCATTGTCGCGCCCGCGATCGCGCTCGTCGCCTACGCCATCTACCGCGAGAATGTGAAGGCCAAGCCTCAAGACCCGGATCCCGGCGAAGCGCCGTAGGCCGGAGCATTGCGGGAAAAGCGCGGGTCCAGCAACTTGACCGCGTTGCTGCCCGCCAATCCCCACGCCTGACAGGCGGCGGCCGACCGTTGCCGAACCGCGTCATCGGACAGGGAACCTTCGCGGAAAGGGCCCGTTACCCGATCATGCCGTACCCGAAGAGCCCGCCGCCATGCGATATGGAGGCCAACAATGACCAAGATCGTTCCTGAAGACAAAGCCCGCCAGGGGCATGGGGTTGGCACGCGCTCAGGATCCTCGTCGCCGGGCTGTTGCTGGCCTTGATCGCCTGGGGTGCGGTCGAGATCTATGGCGAGGTGATCAAGAGCCCGATGACCGATCAGAGCGCGCCTCAGGCGCCGGCGGCCGGACAGAAACCCATGCAGGGCGGCTGACCGCCCCATCACGCCGCCTTGGCCCGCGCATTGCTTGCCGGAACCAATACGTTCAACGCGCCGGGAAGAATCTCGACCACCGTCTCGCGCTCCAGCCTGACCAACTCGCCATCCACGACCGCGCTGAACTTCTTCGTGGGTGAATGGATCTTGAGGATGGCTCTGTCGGCCTGGTGGATTTCGATATGTTCGCTGTCGCGCCATCGGCCGCGCAGCATGTCGAGCAGCAGTTTCGCCAGATGGTAACGTCTGCGCGCGACGCTGACATAGATGCCAAGCACGCCACCCGCCGGATTGTCCGCATAAGGCAGATGGCCCTCGCCGAACAGATTGTTGCTGATGCCGATGCCGGTCGTGCGGGTGACGATCTCAGCGTTGCCGATGCTCAAGGTCACTTTGAGCGTGCGTGGGTTCTTGATCGTTGCCCATCCCGCGCGAACGGAGGCCCGCATCTTTCCCAGCCGCGAGCCGAAATCCATGGTCTCCCGAAGCTGCACCATCCTGACATGCATGCCGATCGAAAACTGATGCACGAAGGGCCGGCCATTGACGCTGGCCATGTCGACGGCCGTCACCTCGCCCGTGGCAAAGGATTGCAGCGCCGCATCCAGCGTCTGCGGGATGCCAAGGCCACGCGCGAAGAGATTCATCGTGCCGGCCGGCAATATGGCCAGAGCTTTCTTCTTGTTCATGAGAAGGGATGCCGCCCGCGACACGGTGCCGTCGCCGCCTCCGGCGATCACGACGTCGACGTTCCGCTTCGCTACGGCCTTTTCCAAGGCCGCGCCGATTTCGCGGCCGGCAACGATATCGACCTGAACCGAATGGCCTGCCGCTTCCAGCGTCCGTCGCAGGCGATCGGCAAAGGCTGGAACATCGGCCGTGCGCAGCGTGCCGCTGTCCTGGTTCAGCACCGCAGCAAACCGCATGCCCCGCTCCGTTCTTGGGCCGGAAATGAGCCCAGCCGCAGGCTGAACGGAAAGGATCGCCAAAGGTTCCGCGTACCGGGAAGCGCGGGCCGCGCTGTTGGAACAACGCTCCGCTCACGACGTTGTGAAGTTGTGGAATACTGCCGCGTCTGACTTGCCTGGCAGAGCCGGTGGCGGATGCGGCGCATACCAAATCAGGCACGAGGAGAGACGATCATGATCCGCACTCTTTTTGCGACGACCGCGCTTGCAACGCTGGTTGCAACCGGTGCCTTCGCCCAGACAGCAACGCCGGCACAGCCGCCTGCCGCCGAAAACCCGGCTCCCGTGATCCGCTCGGATGGCGCCTTGATGACCAACATTATCGGCGAATCCGTCTATAACGGCACCGGTGACGACGCCCAAGACATCGGCAAGGTCGATGATGTCGTCTTCGACGCAAGCGGCAAAGTGAAGTCCGCGATCATCGGTGTCGGCGGCTTCCTTGGCGTCGGCACCAAGGACGTGGCGTTCGACTACAGCAAGATGGAATGGGCCGAGAAGAACGGCGACCGCTGGCTGGTGGCCAAGACAACCAAGGACGAGCTCAATGCCCAGCCGGCATTCGACCGCAAGCCCTACGATCCGGCCCCGGCACCGTCGGCCGACGCCACGCAGCCTTCAACCACGGACACGGGTGGAGCCCAGAAGCCGGTGGACCTCAACGCCAAGCCGGCTGAGCCGGTGAAGAAGGCGGAAGGCAATCTCGCCACCAACATCATGGGCGAGTCCGTCTATAACGGCACCGCGGACGACGCCCAGAAGATCGGCGACGTGAAAGACATCGTGCTCGCCAAGGACGGCAAGGCCGAGTCGCTCGTGATCGGCGTCGGCGGCTTCCTCGGCATCGGCACGAAGAACGTCACCTTCGATTTCGCCAAGGCAAAGTGGGCGGAGAAGAACGGGGATCGCTGGCTGGTTGCCGAGACGACGAAGGAGGAGCTCCAGGCGCAGCCGGACTTCAACCGCAAGGCTTACGATCCGGCACCGGCGCCGGCCACCGCGGCGTCGAACAATGCTCCGGCGACGACCACGCCCGCCGTGGCATCGTCCGACACAACGGCCGGCAAGGAAGCCAAGCCTGCGCAGACAACCGCTGAAAACAAGGCGCCCGCACCTGCGGCGAGCACCGCGGAGAACAAGCCGGCGGACTCCGGCACGTCCGCAACCGACACCACGCAGACAGCCTCGATCGACAAATCGACGCTGACTGAGATGCCGATGGGCAACATCCGGGGTGACGACCTGAAGGGCGCGACCGTCTATGGCGCCAACGACGCCAAGATCGGTACGATCGGCGATGTCGTGCTGACGCCGGACAACAAGCCGGATGCGGTGATCGTCGACGTCGGCGGCTTCCTCGGCATCGGCGCCAAGGAAGTGGCGGTCGGCATGGACAAGCTCAAATTCATGACCGACAAGGACGGCAAGAAATATCTCTACACCAACTTCACCAAGGAAGAGCTGCAGGCGCAGGCGGCCTATGACAAGAGCAGTTATGCCGCCAACCGTGATAAGCAGCGGATGATATTGAAGTAGGCAGTAGGCAGTAGGCAGTAGGGGTACGCTTCTCAACAGCTTCCCCTATTGCCTATTGCCTACTGCCCAACTCACGTGGCCGACCACGCCATCTTCCGTCAACTCCGCCAGCGCCAGCGACTGGTCGAGATGCCTGGCGCGCCAGGCGAGCAATTTCTCGGCGAATTCCAGGCGCGCCGGCAGGTAGGCGGGATCGTCCGCGACGTTGCTCAGCTCGCCTGGATCCTTCGTGAGATCGAACAGTAGTGGCGGCAGGCCGCCGCCGAAATGGACATATTTGAAGCCGCTCGTGCGCAGGACGGCCAGATTGCAATCGCGCGAGCCGATGCCGAAATGCCGCTCGGCTTCGCCGCCGAAGACCGAGCGGAAATCGAACTCCCAATGCGCGGCGTCGCGCCAGTCCGCCGGCTGCTTGCCGTCGAGCCAGGGCGCCAGCGACCTGCCGTCGAGCTGCGGCTCCGGTCCGGCGCCGATCAGTTCGAGCAAGGTCGGAAAGATGTCGACGGCCTCGGTGAACCGGTCGACGACCGAACCGGCCACTGCTCTCTTGTGCGGGTCGCGGATGATCAGCGGAATGTGGTAGCTGGCGTCGAAATAGCCGCCTTTGCCGAGCATGAAATGATCACCCATCATCTCGGCATGGTCGGAGGTGAGCACGATAACGGTGTCGCCCCACCTGCCGGCCGCCTTCAGCGCATCCCAGACGCGGCCGAGCTGCGCATCGACCTCCGAGACCATGCCGTAGTAGATCGCGCGGATGCGGCGGAAGTTTTCGTCACCCCAATCCGCCACCTTGCCCTGGGCGCCGGGAATGAATTTTGTCCGCATCTGGCAATCGAGATCGTAGGCGAGATAGGGATGGCTTTCCGCTTCGGCCTGCCAATCCGCCGCCCGCCGGAAAGCGGGCCCGTCGGCCGGATCGTACATGGCGTTATACGGTTCCGGGACGATGAAGGGCGGGTGCGGGCTGATGAAGGAGATATGCGCGAACCATGGCGCGCCTTGCTGCTGCTCGCCAAGCCAGCGGACGAACTCGCCGGCCAGGAACGCGGTCGGCGTCTGGTCTTTCGAATAGACGGGCGGCGCGCTGGTCACATCGCCACTGGCCTCGCCTTGCTCGCCCGCCGGGCGATGGATGTCAGGGCTGCCGACGCTGGCGTCGATGCCTTGCGC
>NZ_RZSL01000150.1:0-11850 GCF_003997355.1 Mesorhizobium sp. M1E.F.Ca.ET.041.01.1.1
CCATGGTTCGGATCGATCGCCGCGGCACGGGCGGAACTGGTGCGGCTGCTTGCCGCCATGATCGACAGGCTGCCCGGCAGCGGCCCGTTTCCTCAAGCCGACATCAGCCTGTCCGGCGAATTGGAGAGTGGGATCGCCGTCGCGCCGGCGGTCGATGTCGAGGAGCGTTTCCGCGCGATGCTCGCCAATGGCCGCGAGCGCGACCGCGCCGCCGGTCGCACGCTCGACGGTCCGCATCGCTCGGACCTCGTGGTGCGTCACCGGCCGAAGTCGATGCCGGCCGAATTGTGCTCGACCGGCGAGCAGAAGGCGCTTTTGGTCGGCATCGTGCTGTCGCATGCGAGGCTGACCGGCGAGATGTCGGGCCTGACGCCGATCCTTTTGCTCGACGAGATCGCCGCGCATCTCGACAGCGGACGGCGCGCCGCCTTGTTCTCCATCCTCGAGGAGCTGAACTGCCAGGCCTTCATGACCGGCACCGATGCCGCGCTGTTTTCCAGCCTCGCCGGACGCGCGCAGTTCCTGACGGTCGACCACGGCAGTGTAGGGCCGACCGGTTAACCTCTTGAGGAACCCAACGGGCGTCAGCGCTTGCCTTCGGGACAAGGCTTCGCCTTGCCCGTACTTGCGCTGCGGGACAAGGCTTCGCCTTGCCCGTACCTGCCCTGCGGGACAAGGCTTCGCCTTGCCCGTACATGACAAGGCTTTGCACCAGCTATAAGGTCCAGCCATGACCGATGCCGCCCTGACCGACGAAGAGCTCGAACGCTATGCCCGCCACATCGTGCTGCCGGAAATCGGCGGCCCCGGCCAGCAGAAGCTGAAGCGGGCACGGGTGCTGGTGATCGGCGCCGGCGGGCTGGGAGCGCCTGTGCTTGAATATCTTGCCGCGGCCGGCGTCGGCACGCTCGGCATCGTCGATGACGACGATGTCTCACTGTCCAACCTGCAGCGGCAGGTGATCCATGGCAGCGACACGATCGGCATGGCGAAGACCGACAGCGCACGGGAAGCGATCATGCGCATCAATCCCAACGTCAAAGTCGAGTTGCATCGCCTCAGGCTGACGGCGGAAAACGCCCCTGCCCTCGTCGCCCGCTACGATGTCGTCGTCGACGGTTCCGACAATTTCGAGACACGCTATGCGCTGGCCGATGCGTGCGCGCTGGAAAGCAAGCCTCTGGTCACCGCCGCCGTCGGCCGCTTCGACGGCTCGGTGACGGTGCTGAAACCGTACGAGACCGGCGCCGACGGCAAGCGCAATCCAGGTTACCGCGACCTTTTCCCGGAAGCCCCGCCCGAAGGGCTGGTGCCGTCCTGCGCCGTTGCCGGCATCGTCGGCGCGCTGACCGGCGTCGTCGGCACGCTGGAGGCGATGGAAGCGATCAAGCTGATTGCCGGCATCGGCGAGCCGCTGGTCGGCCGGCTGCTGCTTTACGACGGGCTCACCGCCCGCTTCGACACCGTCCGCTACAAGGCGGTCTGAGCCCATGGACCAGTTGGCCGCGCCCCTTGTCGCCGAGCTTCCGCCGGACTTCGCGGAGTGGGACGAATTGCTGGCGCTGATCCGGCGCGCCTTCGCCTATATGGACGGCGTCATCGATCCGCCATCCTCGGCGCATCGGCTGACGCCGGAAAGCCTCAGGCGCAAGGCGGAGCAGGAGACGGGTTTCCTGGCCGTGGAAAACGGCCGGATCGTCGGCTGCATCTTCGCGCTGGAGAGGGAGAAGGATTTCTATGTCGGCAAGCTTGCCGTCGAGCCCGGCCTGCAGGGGCGGGGGATAGGCGGGCGGCTGATGCAGGCTGTCGAGGATCTTGCCCGCCGGCGCGGCAAGCAGACCATCGAGCTGCAGACGCGCATCGAACTGACAGCTAACCATGCGGCCTTCGCCCGGCTCGGCTTTCGCGAGACCGGGCGCACAGCGCATGAGGGTTACGACCGGCCGACTTCGATCACCATGCGCAAGGTGCTGTCTTGAGCCTCGCGCTCAGCCCTGAAGAACAGGCAATTGCCGCCGGCAGGGACGGCGCCGCCATGGCGATGCGCATAGTCGCCGAGAGCGCGCGGCTGCTCGGAGCGCCGCGGCTGATCCCGATCGCCTCGGCGCATATAGACGGCGCGCTCTATCACGGCGATTCCGGCACGCTGTTCGCCGAGCGGCTGGTCGAAGGCGGCGCCAGGGTCGCGGTGCGCTCGACGCTCAATGTCGGGGCGCTCGACCTGATGGGCTGCTCGCGTATCCGGCTGGAAGAGCCGCAGCGCGGCATGGCGCGGCGGATGATGGAGGCCTATCGCAAGCTCGGCTGCGAGCAGAGCTGGACCTGTGCGCCCTATCAGGCCGGACACAGGCCAACGCTTGGCAGCGACGTCGCCTGGGGTGAGTCCAATGCCGTGGTGTTCTGCAACTCCGTGCTGGGCGCCCGCACGAACCGCTATGGCGACTTCCTCGACATTGCCTGCGCCATCACCGGCCGGGCGCCGGACTATGGCCTGCATCGCCCGGAGAACAGGCGGGCAAGGCTGGTATTCGACGTCTCTGGCCTCTCGGCGACCTTTCTCGCTTCCGAGATCGCCTGGCCGGTGCTGGGCAGCCTCTATGGCCGCGAGGTCGGCAATGCGATCGGCGTCGTCAGCGGTATCGCCGGTCATCCCGGCGAAGATGCGCTGAAGGCGTTCGGCGCTGCCGCGGCATCATCCGGCGCCGTCGGTCTGTTCCACATTGCCGGGGTGACGCCCGAGGCTCCGGATTTGGAAACCGTTCTGGCCGGGCCGGAACCGGAGGCGACGATCCGCGTCACGCCGCAGATGGTGGCGAAGGCGCGCGCCGGCCTGTCGACGGCGGCTGCGCCAAAAGCCATCGACGCGGTCGCGATCGGCAGCCCGCATCTGTCGCATGCCGAGTTCGACATGCTGGAGCGGCTGATCGCCGAAAGGCGGCTCGCCGTGCCGATCTACGCCTGCACCGGCCGTCACGTGCTTGCCTCGCTGGAGCAGGACGGCCGGCGGCAGCGGCTCGAAACAAGCGGAGTCGTCATCGTCGCCGACACCTGCGTGGTGGTGACGCCGATCATGCCGGAGCTCAGCAACGGCGTGCTGATGACCAATTCGGGCAAGTTCGCGCATTACGCCCCCGGCAACACCGGCTATGCGGTGCTCTATGCCTCACTCGCCGACTGCGTCGAAAGCGCGATCGTCGGCAAGCCGCGCTTCACGGATATCGCCGCATGAGCGCCGCCACCGAAATCCTGGTGCCGGGCAAGGCCGGCGAAGGCGAAGCCCTGGTGCTGACGGCGCCGATCAGCTTCTGGGGCGGCGTCGACCCGAAGACCGGCTGCATCGCCGATGTCCGCCACCCGCAGCATGGCGAGACGGTTTCCGGCCGCGTGCTGTTCCTGCCGGGCACCATCGGCTCGTCGTCGGCTTCGGCGGTGCTGATGGAGCTGGTCCACAACGGCCGGGCGCCGGCGGCGCTGGTGCTGCATGAGCCGGACGCCATCCTTTTGCTCGGACTGATCGTCGCCCGGGAGATGGGCTGGGAAACGCCCATGGCGGTGCGGCTTGGGCACGGCGCGTTCGACGCCTATCGCGGCAGCATCGTCAAAGTCGCCGGAGACGGCGCCCTCACCGTCGCTGTCTGAATTTCAGGTCCTTAGCGGCAGAACGCGATCCGGCGGACGGTGGCCGTCGAAAAAGGCGCGAATGTTGATGATCACCTTCTCGCCCATGTCGATGCGGCCCTCGAGCGTGGCCGAGCCCATATGCGGCAGGAGAACGACCTTGCCCTTGTGGGCGAGCCGCAACAGCTTGCTGTTCAGCGCCGGCTCATGCTCGTAGACGTCGAGGCCGGCGCCGGCGATCTTGCCGTCCTGGATCAGCTTGACCAGCGATTCCTCGTCGATGATGTCGCCGCGGGCGGTGTTGACGATGTAGGCGGTCGGCTGCATCAGCGCCAGGCGCCTGGCGGACAAGAGATGGAAGGTCGCCGGCGTCGACGGGCAGTTGACCGAGATGATGTCCATGCGGGCGAGCATCTGATCGAGGCTTTCCCAGTAGGTCGCTTCCAATTCGTCCTCGACCGCCGGCAGCACGCGATGGCGGTTGTGGTAGTGGATCGACAGGCCGAAAGCCTTGGCGCGCCTGGCAACCGCCGTGCCGATGCGGCCCATGCCGACGATGCCGAGCCGCTTGCCCCAGATGCGGCGGCCGAGCATCCAGGTCGGCGACCAGCCGGCCCATTTCTTCTCGCCGGTGAGCACATTGGCGCCTTCGGCCAGCCGCCGCGGCACCGCCAGCATCAGCGCCATGGTCATGTCGGCGGTATCTTCGGTGAGCACATTCGGCGTGTTGGTGACGGTGATGCCTTTCTTGGCAGCCGCCGCGACATCGATCTTGTCGACGCCGTTGCCGAAATTGGCGATCAGCTTCAGGTTCTCGCCGGCCTGGGCGATCAGCGCGGCATCGATGTGGTCGGTGATGGTCGGGACCAGCACGTCGGCTTCCTTGACCGCCGCGACCAGCTCCGGCTGGGTCATCGGCCGGTCCTCGACATTGAGCCGCGCGTCGAACAGCTCGCGCATGCGGGTTTCGACCGGATCGGGCAGCTTGCGCGTGATGACGACGAGGGGCCGTTTTTTGCCTGCCATTTTATCCCCGCAGCTTCCTCGAAACCGATCTCGTTGAGACCTCTTTAACCAAGATCGGCGAAACTTGTAGCCGATCGCGGCATCAGCCCACTCCTGTAACAAGCGGTGCCGCCGAAGACAAAGAAAAAGGGGCGCTCATCCCTACGGAACGGCGCCGAAAGGAACAAAGGTGTCTGGTTTCGCGTCGCTTCGCCTGGCTTTCAGCGCAGCCGTCCTCGGCGCTTTGCTTTGTGCTCCGCAGGCATCCGCGCAGGGCGCGGCCACGCCGGCACAGACAGTGACCTTGGGGCCGAGCGGCTTGCCACTGCCGCGTTTCGTCAGCCTGAAATCGGGCCGCGTCAACTCGCGCGTCGGCCCGGGCGCCAATTATTCGGTCGACTGGATGTACATGAAGGCCGGGCTGCCGATGGAAATCATCCAGGAATTCGACACCTGGCGTCGTGTGCGGGACGCGGACGGCTCCGAGGGCTGGATCAACCAGTCACTGCTTTCGGGCCGTCGCACGGCGATCGTCGCTCCGTGGCAGCGCAGCAAGGGCGGCCGAATCAATCTGCTCGATGACCCCGACAAGGATGCCGGCGTCGTCGCCATCCTCGAGCCGGGCGTCATGGGCTCGATCAAGAAGTGCGACGGTCAGTGGTGCGAGATGACCTTCGACGGCCATACCGGCTGGATCGCCCAGTCGCAGGTCTGGGGCGCCTATCCGGGCGAAAAGGTCAAGAACTGAGCTTGCCCCGGTCGCGCCCGATGCGGCCGAGATGCGTATCCTGAAAACCGGTGGATAGCTTCAAACCGTAGCCAAGGGCGCGGTCGATGGCGATATGCACGATCCAGACGAGCGCCACCGCCGTCGTGACCGGACCGCCAAACAGGACGCCGGCGAGCGCAAGGACGAGCGGGGCAATCAGGATGTGCAGGGCATTATAGGCAATCGCACCGATCCGCGGCCCGGCGAGATAGCCCAGCATCGACAGGTCCGGCACCAGGATGAGCAGCGCAAACAGCCACCACGAGACACCGGTCATTTTGTAGAAGACGATTGCGGCCGCGGCGACGGCGACCCATTCCAGCCGGATCGTCAGATCGAGGGACCGCATCGCGCGGATCAATCGCGGCGCTTGGGGCGCAGCCTCACGACGATGTCGACATTGGCTATCTCCATGCCTTCCGGAGGCTCCGGCAGGTTGGAGACGCTCACCGGACCGCTGGCGATGTCGAAGATCCGGTTCTCGCCCTCGACATAGAAATGATGGTGATCGGACGTGTTGGTGTCGAAATAGGTCTTGGACCCTTCGACGGCGAGGATGCGCAGCAGCCCGGCCTCGGTGAACTGGTGCAGCGCATTGTAGACGGTCGCCAGCGAGACCGGCACGCCGGCGGCGATCGCCTCTTCATGCAGTTCCTCGGCCGAGAGATGACGGTCGCCCTTGGCGAAAAGCAGATCGGCCAGCGCGATGCGCTGGCGCGTCGGCCTCAGGCCGGCTTCGCGAACCCGCTTGTCCACAGCGACATTTTCCTTCCGGCAGTCCGAATCCATCTATCCCGTCGAAGCCCGTGGCCCAGCCCCATAGACAGGTCCAGAATGGCAAAAAGACGTCATCGCCAAAAACTGGACACCTCCCGACATATATTCTGTCGTCCAAATGCGATCAATAGCGCGCATTGACCCAGGCAGGCGCACGGGTTAAGCGCAAACGCCGGTTTCCGGCCACAAACAGAGTGTGTTAGGAAACCAACGACCGAGGGCGCCCTGCCGCCCGGAACGAAAACGGGGACGGAGTCAATGGCGGGTCAAAAGTCCAGCTACGATTACGAAGAACTGCTTGCCTGCGCCCGCGGCGAGCTGTTCGGATCGGGAAACGCCCAGCTGCCCTACCCGCCGATGCTGATGTTCGACCGCATCACCGAGATCAGCGAGACCGGCGGCGCCTTCGACAAGGGTTTCATCCGCGCCGAATTCGACATCAAGCCGGATCTTTGGTTTTTCGCCTGCCATTTCATCGGCAATCCGATCATGCCGGGCTGCCTGGGCCTCGACGCCATGTGGCAATTGACCGGCTTCTATCTCGGCTGGCTCGGCGAGCCGGGCAAGGGCATGGCGCTGTCGACCGGCGAAGTGAAGTTCAAAGGCATGGTGACGCCGTCGGTCAAGAAGGTCGAATACGGCGTCGACTTCAAGCGCGTGATGCGCGGCCGCCTCGTGCTCGGCATCGCCGATGGCTGGCTCAAGGCGGATGGCGAACCCATATACGCGGCAACGGATCTGAAGGTCGGCCTGTCCAAGCAGTCGGCCGCCTGATCGCTTTTCGCCACGAGGCCTCGCGTGTCCGGCGGATGCGCGAAGCCGCCGCGGCAGTTTATTTTGCGTATGATCGAAGGCGAAAACCGACTAGGTTTTCGCCAAGTGCGCCGGAAGGAGTTGTGAATGAGACGGGTCGTAGTGACAGGCCTCGGCATTGTGTCGTCGATCGGCAACAACGCCAATGAGGTGCAGGCCTCGCTTTACGATGCCAAGTCCGGCATCAGCTTTTCCAATTCCTTCGCCGAGCACGGCTTCCGATGCCAGGTATGGGGTGCGCCGACACTCGACCCGTCGCCGATGATCGACCGCCGCGCCATGCGTTTCCTGAGCCAAGGTGCGGCCTGGAACCATGTCGCCATGGATCAGGCAATCGCGGACGCCGGTTTAGGCGAAAGCGACATCACCAACGAGCGGACCGGCATCGTCATGGGCTCCGGCGGACCGTCGACCAGGACCATCGTCGAGGCCGCCGAAACGACGCTCAAGAACGGCAGCCCGAAGCGTATCGGCCCGTTCGCGGTGCCGAAGGCGATGTCGTCGACCGCATCGGCCACCCTTGCCACCTGGTTCAAGATCCACGGCGTCAACTACTCGATCTCGTCCGCCTGCTCGACCTCGGCGCACTGCATCGGCAACGCCTATGAGCTCATCCAGTGGGGCAAGCAGGACATGATGTTCGCCGGCGGCCACGAGGATCTCGACTGGACGATGTCGGACCTGTTCGACGCCATGGGCGCCATGTCGTCGAAATTCAATGACAAAGCATCGACCGCTTCCCGTGCGTATGACGTCAACCGCGACGGCTTCGTCATCGCCGGCGGCGCGGGCGTTCTGGTGCTGGAGGAGCTGGAGCACGCCAAGGCGCGCGGCGCCAAGATCTATGCCGAGATCGTCGGCTATGGCGCGACGTCCGACGGCTACGACATGGTTGCTCCTTCGGGGGAAGGCGCGATGCGCTGCATGCGGCAGGCGCTTGCCACGGTGTCTTCTCCGGTCGACTACATCAACACGCACGGCACCTCGACGCCGGTCGGCGATTCCAAGGAAATGGGCGCCATCCGCGAAGTGTTCGGCGACAAGATGCCGTTCATCACCTCGACCAAGTCCCTCACCGGCCATTCGCTGGGTGCTGCCGGCGTCCAGGAATCGATCTATTCGATCCTGATGATGCAGGGCGGCTTCATTGGCGAGAGCGCCCATATCGAGGAGCTCGATCCGGAGTTCGAGGGCATGCCGATCGTGCGCAAGCGCATCGACAACGCCAGGATCGACACCGTTTTGTCCAATTCCTTCGGTTTCGGTGGCACCAACGCAACGCTGATTTTCCAGCGCTATTCCGCATAAGGATTGCCTTTTATGGACGGGCTGATGAAGGGCAAGCGCGGGCTTGTCATGGGGGTCGCCAACGATCATTCGATCGCCTGGGGCATCGCCAAAAAACTGTCCGAGCACGGGGCGGAGCTTGCCTTCACCTACCAGGGCGACGCATTCGGACGGCGGGTCAAGCCGCTTGCCGAGAGGCTCGGCGCTTCGCTCGTCGTGCCTTGCGACGTCGAGGACAGCGCCTCGGTCACCGCGACCTTCGAGACGCTCGGCGAGGCCTGGGGCGGGCTGGATTTCGTCGTCCATGCCATCGGCTTTTCCGATAAGAACGAGCTCAAGGGCCTCTACGCCGACACCAGCCGCGACAACTTCGTGCGCACCATGGTGATCTCCTGCTATTCCTTCACCGAGGTTGCACGCAATGCCGCCGTGCTGATGACGAACGGCGGCTCGATGATCACGCTGACCTATGCCGGGTCGGTTCGGGTCATGCCGAACTACAATGTGATGGGCGTCGCCAAGGCCGGGCTCGAGGCAAGCGTGCGCTATCTCGCCAATGACTACGGCCCACGCGGCATCCGGGTGAACGGCATCTCGGCGGGGCCGGTGCGGACGCTCGCCGGCTCCGGCGTTTCCGACGCCCGCCACATGTTCTCCTATCAGCAACGCAATTCGCCGCTGCGGCGCACAGTGACCATCGACGAGGTCGGCGGCTCGGCGCTGTACCTGCTCTCGGATCTGTCTTCGGGGGTTACAGGCGAGATCCACTATGTCGATTCCGGCTACCACATCGTCTCCATGCCGGCGCTCGAGGAACTGAAGCAGAACGACGGCGGCCGCGAATAGTTCGCTATTGAAAACAGTCCCTTCCAGTAAAATTGCGCGCATTGGCGGAAACTCATTTTAAGGAGATATCCGCTAGAAGGTCCTGCAATCTGGGGGCCTTGCATGACCGCAGTCAGCAATCCGAGGCGGACGCCGCTGTTCCGGCTGATCACCGTGGCCAGCTCGGGCATGGGCAGTTTTATCCTCGGACTCTGGGGGCTGCGGTTCGGATTCGGCGATGGTCTGGCCGGCATGCCGGCGGAGACAATGGCGGGCGTCATCGCCGCGCTCTGCGCCCTTTCCGCCGGCGGTGCCGCGCTCTCCTTCTTCGCGGGCATCGATGAATCGGCCGATTATGTCTTCAAGGAAACGCATTTCGACAAGCTGACCGGCCTGCTGTCGCGCCCGGCCATGGTCGGCAGGATCGCCGCGGCCGCGTCGGACACGATCCGAACCGGCGAGCCGGTCTACCTGATCGATATCGACATCGACCGCTTCAAGCAGATCAACGATGCCATCGGTTACAGCCTTGGCGATGAACTGATCCGAGCCTTCACCAAGAGATTGAGGGACAACATGCCCGAGGGCGCGGTGATCGGGCGCATCGGCGCCGGCGAATTCGCCGTGCTGCTGCCTGACCGCGAGATCCGGGGATCGCTTGAGCGATCCCTCGACAAGCTCATCAACCAGATGATGGAGCCCTACCAGCTCCAGACGCACCTGCAGTCCGTCAGCATGTCCGTGGGCATCGTGGCAATGCCGAAGGACGGCGTCGATCCGGTGCTCATCCTCCGTCGCTCGAACCTGGCGCTGCAGAATGCGCGCGCAAGCGGCATCGGCAACTGGTCGGTCTTCCATGCCGATATGGGGCGGGTGGCGGACTATCGGCAATGGATCGAGTCCGAGCTGAAAACCGCCTTCGACCGCGGCGACTTCAATCTCCATTACCAGCCGCAATTCGACCTGCCGAGCGGCCGCGTCGTCGGCTACGAGGCACTGATCCGCTGGAAGCACCCGGAACGCGGCATGATCCCGCCGATGGAGTTCATCCCGATCGCCGAGGAAACTGGCATGATCAATCCGATCGGCGAGTGGGTGCTGCGCAAGGCCTGCAGCGACGCCCAGTATCTGCCGGAGGATTGCTTCGTCGCCGTCAACATCTCGCCGGTCCAGTTCATGACCAAGGACTTCGTCGGTATCGTGCGCGAAACGATGGCATCGACCGGCATCAAGCCGTCGCGGCTGGAGCTCGAAGTCACCGAGACGGCGATGATGCAGGACCGCGACCGTGCGGCCGTCATCCTGCAGCAGCTCGCCGACATGGGCATCTCGGTCGCCGTCGACGATTTCGGCACCGGCTATTCGAACCTGAGCTACCTGATCGATTTCGTTCGGGAAGCTGAAGATCGATCGTTCCTTCGTCAGTCGCATCGACACCGACGCCAGCTCCGGCGCGGTGGTCTCGACAATCGTCGGTCTGTCGCGGGCACTGGGCGTCGGTATCATTGCCGAAGGCGTCGAAACCGAGAACCAGGCGACGCTGCTGAGGGCAGCGGGCTGCGAGGTGGTGCAGGGCTATCTGTTCGGCCGGCCGGCGCCGCTCAAGATCGAACTTGGACAGGCGCGCGCCGCCTACGGCACTCGCGAGCCCGCACGCCTCGTCAGCCTGCAATAATCCCCGGTTCAGATCGTCGATATTCAGTTGCGGACGGAAAACCGCTGCGCTGCTTTTACCGTCGCGCCGAAAACACCTTGAACATGCCGTCGCGGGCAATCTCGGCATGGCTGGAAAAGGCGGCCGCCAGCACCTGTTCATAGGGCAATTGCCGGTTGGCTACCATGAGCAGACGCCCGCCCGGCTTCAGCGCCCTTGACGCAGCATGGATCATGCCGGCGCCGATACCGGGCTCGGCTGCCCGGCCACTGTGAAAGGGCGGGTTCATGACGATGGCGTCATAGCGCCGCTCAACGGTTTCGGTGAGCAGATCGGCCCAGAAAAAACGCGGCTCGACGGCATTGCGGACATTGAGCCTGGCTGCTTCCAGCGCTTCGAAATCTGCTTCGTAGAGGTCGAGGCCGGAAAGGCCCGGCGAGCGTTCCGCGACTTCCGCCGCCAGATAGCCCCAGCCGGCGCAGAAATCGGCGAGATTGCCCGCCAGGCCGTCAGGCAGGCTTTCCGCCAGGAGCTTCGAACCGGCGTCGACGCGATCGAACGAAAACATGCCGGGCGCGGTTCGAAAGCGCTCTTCCACGATCAGATCGGGATTGGCGGCCCGAAGCGCCTCGGCCGCCTCCTTTCCGGCCTGGCGGAACCAGAAGGCGACACCGTGATGCTTTGGCAGATGACCTTCGAGCGCCACCAAAATATTGATGCGTTTGCGCAGGCTGTCGATGCCATCGTCCTTGCCGCCGGCAACGACGATCAGCCCGCCTGGCGCGACACGCTCAAGAGCTTCGGCGATGCGCAGCTCGTTCTGGCCGCGATGGCGCCCGGCGAGAACCAGGGCGGCATCGAAGCCGGAGCCTTCCGCCCGCGGCGTGACCGTGCAGCCGGCCGCCTGCAGGGCGCGAAAATGCGGCCGAAAGCCTTGCACGAGATGCAGCGCCGCATCGAACCCGTCAGGCAAACGAAAGCCTGGCTCGGCGCCGAGAAACAGAACGCGGGCGCCTTTTCGCGGCAGAGGGAGGGCCTCGGCCTCGAACGGATAAAACAGCGTTTTCAGCGGCTCCGCGGCCATTCACATAACTCTTCAAAC
>NZ_RZSL01000151.1:0-11850 GCF_003997355.1 Mesorhizobium sp. M1E.F.Ca.ET.041.01.1.1
GATCTGCGCGCTGCTTGCCTTCCTGGCGGTCGACGCCGCGGCCGGGCGCGGACGTGCCTCGCTCAGCGCGACGCTGGCCGCGCCGCCGCAGGTCGGCGTCGGCGGCCGTTTCACGCTGCACATAGCGGCCGGGCTCGGCGCAAGGCCGCGCCGGCTGCAGGTGCGCGTCGGGCACGACCAGCGGCTTTCGCCTGTCAACGGTACGGGCGGCGCGCTGCCGGCGAATGGCACGCTCGACCTCGAGTTCGACGCCGTGAGGCGTGGGATCGCCAGCTTCGACCGGCTGTGGCTGCGCTGGCAGGGGCCGTTCGGGCTGGTCTGGAACCAGGTCGTGCTGCCGATGGACCGCAAGATAGCGGTGTTGCCGGACGTCAGCCGTGCGCGCGACGAGGCGATCACGCTGCTGCAGCGCTCCGCGCTTGCCGACGGCCATGCGCAGAAGCGCGCCGGCCAGGGCCGCGAGTTCGAGGCGCTGAAGGACTATCAGCCCGGCATGGGCCGGCGCATGATCGACTGGAAGCGCAGTGCTCGCCACGGCAAGCTGCTCGCGCGCGAATTCCGGATCGAGGAAAACAACAACATCGTTTTAGCCGTCGATAGCGGGCGCCTGATGTGCGAGCCGGTCGATGGCGTGCCGAAGGTCGACCGCGCGGTGACGGCGGCGTTGCTGTCGGCCTTCATTGCGTTGAAGGGCGGTGACCTCGTCAGCCTGTTCTCCTTCGACGCCAGGCCGCGCGTCTCGAGCGGCGCGGTGCGCGGCTCGCCGAGCTTCACCATGATCCAGAAGCGCGCGGCCGAGATCGACTATTCCACCGAAGAAACCAATTTCACGCTGGCGCTGACCACGCTTGCGGCAAAGCTCGACCGGCGCTCGCTGGTCATCGTGTTCACCGATTTCGTCGATGCGATCAGCGCCGAGCTAATGCTGCGCACCGTCGGCCGGCTGACCGAGCGGCATCTGGTGCTGTTCATGCTGATGAAGGATGTCGAGCTGGAGACGCTGGCCGACATGGCGCCGGCGGCGCCTGAGGACGTCGCCCGCGCGGTGACTGCCGGCGACCTGCTCAGGCAGCGGCAGGTGGTGATCGGCAGGCTGCGGCTGCTCGGCGCGCATGTGATCGAAGCCGACCACCAGCGGCTCGGCCCGGCACTGGTCGAGCGCTATATCCAGCTCAAGGAGGAGAACCTCTTATGACGCTGCGTGCCGGCACCGACGCGGTGCGCCAGTCGCTGGCAAGCTTCCGCCAGGAGCGCGAGGCCGACTGGAAGGCGTTCGAGGCGCTGCTTGCCCGCGTCGAGAAACGCGCGCCGCGCGCGCTGTCGGAAGACGAGCTGCTGTCGCTGCCGCTGCTCTACCGCTCGGCGCTGTCCTCGCTTTCGGTGGCGCGCGCGACCTCGCTTGACAGCGCGCTGATCGCCTATCTCGAAGCGCTCTGCCTGCGCGGCTATTTCTACCTCTATGGCGCGCGACGCTCCCTGAGAACCCGCATCGGCGACTTCTTCCTGCACGACTGGCCGGCGGCGATCCGCGACCTGTGGCGCGAGGTGTGGACGTCGGTCGCCCTGACGGTGATCGGCGCGATCGCCGGCTATTGGCTCGTCGCCTCCGACAAGCGCTGGTACGACGCCATCATCGCGCCGAGCCTGGCCGGCGGGCGCAATCCGGATTCGTCGGCGGAGATGCTGCGCAGCGTGCTCTACGGCGGCGGCGGCGACCACTTCCTCTCGGGCTTTGCCGCCTATCTCTTCACGCACAACACGCAGGTATCGATCCTCGCCTTCGCGCTCGGCTTCGCCTTCGCGGTGCCGAGCGTGCTGATCATTCTGATGAACGGCTGCATGCTCGGCGCGCTGTTCCAAGTCTATGCGGCCAAGGGGCTCGGCTTCGAGCTCGGCGGCTGGCTGTCGATCCACGGCACGACGGAGCTGTTCGCGATCGCGATCGCGGGTGCTGCCGGCATGCGCATCGGCACCAGCATCGCCTTTCCCGGCGAGTTGACGCGCATGGCGGCGGCCGCGCAAGCCGGGCGCGTGGCGGCAACCGCCATGGTCGGTGTGGCGGTGATGCTGCTGTTTGCCGGCCTGCTCGAAGGCATCGGCCGGCAGACGATCACCGGCGACGTCGCCCGTTATTCGATCGGCGGCGGCATGCTGACGCTCTGGATCTGCTATTTCTATCTGTTCCGGATGGTGCGGCATGGCAACGGCTAGGAACCCCGCCGCGCTGGTGCGCCCGCTGGTCACCCCGGAGGGCGTGGACCTGCGCGTGAGGCTGGCGGATGCCGGCACGCGGGCTTCGGGATTCCTGCTCGACGTGGTGATCATCATCACCGCCGCGGTCGTGGTCAGTCTTGTCGCGATCTTCGGCCTGGGCGGGCTTGGCATGCAGGACGCGGAGCCGCTCTTCATCGTCTGGATCATCTTCATCTTCCTGCTGCGCAACGTCTATTTCATCGCCTTCGAGGCGGGCCGGCGGGCGGCGACGCCCGGCAAACGGATGGTGGGAGTCCGCGTCGCCTCGCGCAGCGGCGCGGGCCTTACCCTCGACCAGGTCATCGCGCGCAACCTGATGCGCGAGATCGAGGTGTTCCTGCCGCTGTCTATCCTTGCCGCGCGCGGCGGCGCCGGCGTTGCCGATACGCTGTCGACCATCTTCGGCCTGGTGTGGGCGCTGCTGTTCTCGCTGTTCCCGTTGTTCAACCGCGATCGCTTAAGGATCGGCGATCTGCTCGCCGGCACCTGGGTGGTCGAAGCGCCGAAGGTGGCGCTGGTCGAGGATCTTTCGCTGCGCAAGGACCCGATCGCGGCCCGCTTCCAGTTCAGTCCGGCGCAGCTCGACGCCTATGGCATCGCCGAGCTGCACAAGCTTGAGGAAGTGCTGCGCCGCGACGACTATTTCGCGATGAAAGCGGTGGCGGAAACGATCGGCCGCAAGATCGGCGCAAAGGTCGAGCCGGTCGATTCAAAGGCCTTCCTCACCGCCTATTACGGCGAGCTTCGCGCGCATCTGGAGCGCAAGCTGCTGCTCGGGAATAGGAAGGCGGATAAATACGCGCGGTGAGCCGTGACAATAGCTGAGAAAAGTCGGCGCTGCCCCTCATTGCCCTGCCGGGCATTTCTCCCCGTATAGTGACGGGGAGAAAGACTGCGTCGCGGGCGATTTCGCCAATCTTAAGCGTTGCAGGAAGGGCGGCGCGGTCGCGGCCATCCCCTTCTCCCCGTCACTATACGGGGAGAAGGTGCCGGCAGGCGGATGAGGGGCGGCGCCTACGTTCGAAATAAGGCCGATGCTACGCGGCGCGCTCGCCTACCCCACCCACTTCTCATAGTCGGAAACCAGCAGATGCACCGGCGCGACGTCCTCGTCGACATTGGAGAAGCGGCCGATCGGATCGCGGAAGACGTTGTCGGTCAGATCGTCGTTGACGGTCGAGACCTCGCCGATCAGCACGTCCTTACCCTCGGCCCAGAAGGCGTGCCAGACGCCGGGCAGCAGCGTCACGCTCTGGCCCGGATCGAGCTTCAGCAGTCCGCCCGCCGGCAGTCTGTGGATGGTGCCGTCGACTGGCACCGAGACTTCGGCCTTCGGATCGATGCCGCCGTCGCGGTCGTGCATGAACAGTTCCAGCACCAGCTTGCCGCCGCCGCGGTTGATGATGTCCTCGGCCTTGATGTTGTGGCGGTGCATCGGCGAGAGCTGGTCCTTGCGCGAGATCATGATCTTCTCGGCATAGAGCATGCCCATGCCGAGCTTCATGTCCTCGTAGCGGCCGTTGCGGACGGTGAACAGGAACAGGCCGAGCTCGTCGAACTTCTCCTGGCCGTAGTCGGTGATATCCCAGCCGAGACGCGAGCTGAAGATGGCCGAGGAGTCAGCCTTGTGCGCCTTCATCTCTTCCGGCGACCAATAGGCGAAGGGCGGCATGATGTAGCCGAACGAGCGGATGAAGGCGTCGGCTTCGCGGATGATGTCGTTGATTTTGGAGCGCTTCATGGTCGTGTTTCCTTCCGGCCGCTGCCTACTGAATTCTGCCCATCCGAATAGCCCAATGCCGGTCCGCTGTCGACGCAAACTCACGGCTCTGGCCCGGTGACATCAGCTTGGATCGGGGCCATAAACCATCCGGTCTTTTTTGATTTTACGCATGTCCTTGTCCCGAAACCGGTTCCCACTTTCGGGAGACATGCTGTTTGAACGGTGATTTTCATGGCAAGTATAGACGACCTCGACACGCCGGCGATTCTGATCGACGCGGCCCGCGCCGAAGCCAACATCAGACGCGCGCAGGCGCATGCCGACCGCCACGGGCTGAAGCTGCGCCCGCACATCAAGACGCACAAGCTGCCTTATTGGGCGAAGAAGCAGGCCGCGGCAGGCGCCATCGGCATTACCTGCCAGAAGATCGGCGAGGCCGAAGTGATGGCCGATGCCGGGCTGACGGACATTTTTATCCCCTACAACATCCTTGGCCGCGCCAAGCTGGAGCGGCTGAAGGCCCTGCATGGCCGCGTCACCCTCTCGGTCACGGCGGACAGCCATGAGACACTGGAAGGGCTTGCCGCCACCTTTAGCGATGCCGGCCACCCGCTCCAGGTGCTGGTCGAGTGCGACACCGGCATGGGCCGCTGCGGCGTGCAGACCCCGGCCGAGGCGCTGGCGCTGGCGAAGGTGATCGACCAAGCGAAGGGGCTCTCTTTCGGCGGGCTGATGACCTATCCGGCCGCGGGCCGCGCCGCCGAAGCCGAGGCCTGGCTGAGGAACGCGCGCGAGACGCTTGCCGCGGCCGGGCTCGAATGCCAGCGCATCTCCAGCGGCGGCACGCCGGACATGTGGCGCTCAGGCGAGGACAGCGTCGTCACCGAGTACCGACCCGGCACCTACATCTATCTCGACCGCTACCAGGTCGCCAAAGGCGTCGGCACCCTCGACGACTGCGCGCTGACGGTGCTCGCCACTGTGGTCAGCCACCCGACGCCGACCCGCGCCATCCTCGATAGCGGCAGCAAGGCGCTTTCCTCCGATACGCTCGGGCTGCCCGATTTCGGCGAACTGCTCGGCGTGCCCGGCGCCCTCATCACGGGCTTGAGCGAAGAGCATGGCAACGTCACGCTTGCCGACGGCGCAGGCCTTCGCATCGGCGAGCGCGTGCGGGTGGTTCCCGACCATTGCTGCGTAGTGACGAATTTGTTCGACCAGGTACACCTGATCGACGGCGACAAGGTGCTGGAAACGCTGCCGGTGGCTGCGCGTGGGCGGATGGGGTGATGAAGCGCCTTCCCTTCTCCCCCTGTGGGAGAAGGTGGATCGGCGCGCAGCGCCGAGACGGATGAGGGGTGTTGGACGGAGTGAGAGGCCGGCGTTCCCTGGATCACCCCTCATCCGACCGCTTCGCGGCCATCACCCGGCCCTTCGCTGGCTCAGGGCGTTCAAAGCTCAAAAGCCAAGCAATTGGCTTTTCGTCCGCTACGCGGACCGCTTCTCACCCCGCAAGGGGAGAAGGGGGGGCCTTCTCGGCCTGCCTGGCCGCAACCCTGCGCATGGCAATCACTCTTCGGCGGAAGATTTCCGTGCGCATCGCCATCAGATGCAGCGCGAAGAAGAGCACGGTGAAGCCGAGCGCCATCACGGCAAGCGGCCACAGCATCGAGGGATCTATGGTCGGCCCTCCGAGGCGGAAGACGGAGGCCGGCTGGTGCAGCGTGTTCCACCAGTCGACCGAGAATTTGATGATCGGGATGTTGATGAAGCCGACCAGCGTGATGATCGCGGCGGCCCACGCGGCACGGCCGGCGTCATCCAGCGCGCGCGTCAGCGCGATGATGCCGAGATACATCAGGAAGAGCACGAAGACCGAGGTCAGCCGCGCGTCCCAAACCCACCAGGTGCCCCACATCGGCTTGCCCCAGATGGAGCCGGTGATCAGCGCCAGCGCGGTGAAGACGGCGCCGATGGGTGCCGCCGATTTCAGCGCCACATCGGCCAGCGGATGACGCCAGACCAGCGTGCCGAGTGCCGAGATTGCCATGATCGAGTAACACATCATGGCGATCCAGGCGAATGGCACGTGGATATACATGATGCGCACCGTGATGCCTTGCTGGAAATCCTCCGGCGCGGTGAAACTTATATAAAGGCCGACACCGAGCAGGATGGCAGCGGCCGCCGCCAGCCAAGGAATGACCTTGCCGGCCAGCCCGACGAAGCGCGTCGGGTTGGCGAGATCGGCCCAGCCGGCGAGGCGTGAAGTGGTGTCGCTCATGCCGACCTAAATAGACCGGCGATGCGTCCGGGGCAATTGGACGGTTGTCGCAGCCTTCCCTTCTCCCCTTGTGGGAGAAGGTGGAGGCGCGCAGCGCCGAGACGGATGAGGGGTGTTCCAGCGGAGTGAGGCGTTGGCGTTCCCGCGACACCTTCTCCCACAAGGGGAGAAGGGATCGCCTTGAGCTTACGCCGCTTCGTTGACCGGACGGCTGAGGCGGCGGACCTCCTCGTCGTTGAGCAGGCCGCCGGCGCGCAGCAGGGCTGCGAAGCGGCCGTTGCGCAGCGACAGCTCGGTGAAGCCGCCATATTCGACCACCTTGCCCTTGTCCATGAAGACGACCAAGTCGGCGTCGCGGACGGTGGTCAGGCGGTGGGCAATGATGAAGGTGGTGCGATCGCGGCGCAGCTCGTCGATCGCTTCCTTGACGCGGTCCTCGGTCTCGACGTCGAGCGCGCTGGTCGCCTCGTCGAGCACCAGGATCGGCGCATCCTTCAGGACGGCGCGGGCAATGGCGATGCGCTGGCGCTCGCCGCCAGAGAGCTGGCCGCCGCGCTCGCCGACGACGGTGTCGTAACCGCAGCTCTTCGACAGGATGAAGTCCTGCGCGGCGGCGGCATTGGCGGCGGCGTGGATCTCGTCGTTGCTCGCATCGGCGCGGCCGACGCGGATGTTGTCCTCGATCGAGCGATTGAGCAGGCCGGCGTCCTGGAACACGGTGGCGATCGAGTGGCGCAGCGACTTGCGCGTCACCGTGCGGGTGTCGATGCCGTCGATCAGGATGCGGCCGCTGGATGGCGTGAAGACGCGCTGCAGAAGGTTGATGAGCGTCGTCTTGCCGGCGCCGGTCGGGCCGACGATGGCGACCGTCTTGCCGGCCGGCACCTCGAACGACACGTCCTCGATGCCGTGGCCGGAATTGGCGAACTCGAAGCTGACATCCTCGAAGCGCACATGGCCGGTGACGTTGGTGAGCTCGCGCAGCCCATCGGGCTCGACGGTTTCGGCGGACGAGTCCTCGAGGCGGTAGAAATCCTCGAGCTTGGCGCGCGCCTCGGAAATCTGAGTGGTGAAGGCCGACATCTGGTCGAGACGGGCGATCAGCATTCCGGCAAAGCCGGTGAAGGCGACGACGTCGCCAACGCGGAGCTGGCCACGGGTGACAAGATAGGCGCCGATCGAGAGCACGATCATCATCGAGATGGTCGACGACAGGCGGTTCAGCGCATTGGCGATCGCCCACCAGTCGAGCACAGGGTTCTGCGCGTCGAGCAGGTCCTTGACGTAACGCTTCAGCGTCGCGGTCTCATGGCCGATGCGGTTGTAGCTCTGCAGCACGGCGACATTGCTGACGCTGTCGGACACATGGGCAAAGACGGTGTGGTAGTGGCGTTCGACGGCGGTCTGCCCTGACTTGGTACGGCGCATGACGATACGGCCGATGCCAACGTAAAGCACGCCGAGGCCAAGCAGCACAATGGACATGCGGATGTCCATGGCGAGCGCGGTCGGCACAAGCAGCACCAGCGCGATGGCCGTCGACAGATGCACGCGCATGAATTCGAGCCACAGGCTGAACAGGGTCTCGACAGCGCGCAGCAGCGTATGCAGCGAATTGGACGTACCGCGCTGGTGATGCCAAGCGAGCGGCATGGTGATCACGCGCTCGAAGGACTGGCACAGCACTTCGGAACGGCGGGCATGCGCGAAGCGATCGGCGCCGCGCGCCACCAGCACGAAAGCGACGACGTTGAAGGCACCAAGAGCGGCCCAGACGGCGAGTGTCGAAAACACCGCGCTCTTTTCGGAAATGGCACCAATCACCCGACCCAACAGGATCGGCTCGAGGATCGCGATCGCTGCGAGCGCAATGTTGGCGCCGCAGATCAGCGCGACACGCTTCTTGTCGGCTGCCAGATAACCCAGCGCTCTCAAGTAAATCTGCAGAAGTGTCACTTCAGCTACTCCGCCAAACTCTCTAGCCGTGCTCAATTCCGGATTTGTGCACTGCACCATTTTTTGACACGTACCGGTTAACGCGTCGCAAAACAATGCCCGTCTATCGCTTCCGTTCCCATTTAGCGAACAAAAGATGACGACGGTGCGAAATCTGACGTGATCACCTAACAGTTTGAGATAAAAGGTGAAATGTCACCCTTGCGGCAAAATAATGGCACTTGCCCCTTGCTGCCACATTTTTAATCACAAGGCGCTTGCTTAGCCGGATCTAAAGGAGCTTGGGGACGCTGGCCGGGATTATCGCCAAGTAAAACGCCGAGCTTGGCCGCGCGTCCGAGGGGACGCGCGGCTTATAAGCCAAGCCTTTGATTTTACGCGGGTATCTTGACCACGACCTCGGTTTTCTCGCCAGCCTTCGGTTCGAAAGACCCCGATTTTGTCTTCGAACCATTGACTTCGAGCGAGATCGACTTGGTCTTTTTGTCGCGGATAACGCGGACCTTGATCTCGCCGTCGAACATCCTGAGCGTGGCGGCGTAGCCGTCCCAGTGGCTGGGCAGCTTCGGCCTAAACGTGATCTGCTTGCCGCGCCGCTCGATGCCCAGGATTCCCTCGACAGCCGCCCGGTAAAGCCAGCCGGCCGAGCCCGTATACCAGGTCCAGCCGCCGCGGCCTCCCTTTCCTTCGCCGGCGTAGATGTCGGCCGCCACCACGTAGGGCTCGACGCGGTAGTGCTCGGCAGCCGCCTCGTCCGAGGCATGGTTGACCGGGTTCAGCATCGAGAAGCAGCGATAGGCCTCGTCAACGCGGCCCATTTCGGCGAGCGCGATGACGAACCAGGTGGCGGCGTGGGTGTACTGGCCGCCATTCTCGCGCACGCCCGGCGGGTAGCTCTTGATGTAGCCGGGGTCCTTGTCGCTGTTCGAGAAAGGCGGCGTGAACAGCTTGACGATCTTGAGCTCGTCGTCGACCAGCATCTTCGTCGCCTGCTCCATGGCCGTCGTCGACCGCGCCGGGTCGCCCTCGCCCGAAAGCACGCTCCAGGACTGAGCGATGGAGTCGATCTTGCACTCGTCGGAGCTCTTCGAGCCGAGCGGCGTGCCATCGTCGAAGCTGCCGCGCCGGTACCACTGGCCATCCCAGGCCGTGCTCTCCAGCGCCCGCTTAAGCGCGTCGGCATGCCTGGTCCAGGCCTGCGCCCGCTTGGCATCGCCTTGTCCCTTGGCGACGGGGGCGAAGTCGCCCAACGTCTTTAGAAGGAACCAGCCCAGCCACACGCTCTCGCCCTTGCCGCCCTCGCCGACGCGGTTCATGCCGTCGTTCCAGTCGCCGCCGAGGATCAGCGGCAGGCCGGCCGGGCTGCTGCGCTTGATGGCGAGGTCGAGCGCCCTTGCGCAGTGGTCGTACAGCGGGGCGGTGGTCTTGGTGATCTCGGGCGTGAAGAAAGCATCGTGCTCGCCCTCGCCGATCTCCTGCCCGTCGATGAAGGGGATGTGCTCCTTGAGGATCGCGGCATCGCCGGTGACCTCGATATAGCGGGCCGTCGCGTGCGCCAGCCACACCACGTCGTCCGAGATCATGGTGCGCACGCCGGCATCGGTGCGCGGCAGCCACCAGTGCTGGACGTCGCCCTCCGGGAACTGCCGGCGCGCGGCATTGAGGATCTGGTCGCGCGCCAGGCTCGGATCGTGCGCCAGCAAAGCCAGCGTGTCCTGCAGCTGATCGCGGAAGCCGAAGGCGCCGCTCGCCTGGTAGAAGGCCGACCGCGCGCGGATGCGGCAGGCCAGGCTCTGGTAAGGCAGCCAGTGGTTGACCATGGCGTTCAACGCCTTGTCCGGCGTATCGACCTGGATGGTCTCGAGGAAGCCGCGCCAGACGCGCTCGTTGTCGGCCAGCCGCTGGTCGAAATCCTTGCCGCGATGGGTCTGCACCAAAGCGCTCGCCCCGGCGGCCGTGCCCGCGTCGCCGAGGAGCCAGAACAGCGTCACGTCGCCGCCGGCCGGAATGTCGATGTCGCTGGCGATCACCGCGCACGGATCGTCGCCCGCCTCGACGCGGCCGGACAGGGCAAGTCCGCCAAGCACGGCCTGCGGATATTCCGTGGTGCCATGCCTGCCGATGAACTCGCTGCGATCGGCGGTTACCGAATGCACCGGGGCCGTGGCGGCAAGGAAAGCCACCCGCTCGCCGAAGTCGAGGCCGTAGGGGTTCTGCGCCAGAAGCGCGCCTGTTGCCGGGTCCCGCGTCGGCACGATGGTCGCCGCCGTGCGCGACCGGTGGCCGCCGAGCACCCATTCGGCATAGGCATAGACGCGCAGCCTTGCCGGCGCCTGGCCGGCATTCTGGATGCGCAGCCGGGTGATCTTCACCGGATCCACCGGGTCGACCACCTGCGTCAGGTCCATCGACAGCGGTCCTCGCTTCGAGCGGAAGGTCGAGAACCCCTGGCCGTGCCAGGTCTCGTAGGTCATCGAGGGGTCGCGCACCACCGCGGCCATGGGCGAGAACGCCTTGCCGGTCAATTGGTCGTAGATGTAGAAGCCCTCGCTCGGCCGGTTCGACACCGGGTCGTTCGACCACGGCGTCAGCTGGTAGTCGCGGCTGTTGCGGCTCCAGGTGAAGCCGGCGCCTTCGGCCGAAACATGGAAGCCGAAGGAAGCGTTGGAGATGACGTTGATCCAGGGCTGCGGCGTCGTGCGCCGCCCGGTCAGCCGCGTCACATAGTGACGGCCATCACCGTCGAAACCGCCAAAGCCGTTCCAGAGGCCGAGGCCGCTGCCGTCGGCGGCGATATCGGCTCCGCGGCTTGCCGGCACCGGCAAGGGCGGAAGGGTCGGCTCGCGCGGCGTCCCGCCCTCGGCCTGTTGCAAGGCGTCGCGGGCTTGCAATGCGGCCGTCTCGGCCCGTTCGAGCTGGTCGAAGATGGTGCCGTTGCGGGTATGGAGCGCCACGCGCGCGACCGACAGCAGGGTCTTGTAGGTCGGCTCGTCCATCAGGTCGCGGCGCACGGCGAAGATGTGCTGGCGGGGCCCAAGCTCGCGCCCGCGCAGGCGGCTGTTCTCGCACAGCGTTTCCACCGCGCGCTGCAGGTCCTGCACATAGGAGGATGCCTGCTCGTTGACGACGACGAAGTCGATCATCATGCCGCGGGCGCGCATATATTCCTGGAAGCGCAGCGCCTGGGCGACGATCTCAAGATCGGCGACGTCGCCGATGCGCACGAGGAAGATCGGGAAATCGCCGGAGATGCTGGTCGGCCAGAGGCTCGACTGACGACCGAGGCCCGAGGCGATCGATTCCGCGGGCAGACGCAGGAACGGGTCCGGATAGATCAGGTAACGCGCCAGCTTCTGCACATTGGCGGCGTCGGTCAGGCTGAGGCCGAGATGGCGTGTCTGCACCTGGCTGCGCGTCCAGGCGAGCATCGCCTGGCGGGCGAAGCTTTCCTGATGGTCGAGGCGACCGATCGCCTCGTTGAGCTCGCCGCGATGGGCGCCGACAACGGTCCAGAAGGTCAGCGAGATCTTCTTGTTGGCAGGCACGCGCACCTGGCGGCGGAGCGCCGCCAGGTGCGCGTGCCGGCCAACAAGAAGATCTCGCTGACCTTCTGGACCGTTGTCGGCGCCAATCG
>NZ_RZSL01000152.1:0-11833 GCF_003997355.1 Mesorhizobium sp. M1E.F.Ca.ET.041.01.1.1
TCCTTGGCTGGAACGTCGGTGATCATGGCCTCGGCGGTGATCAACAGGGCGGCGATCGAACCGGCGTCCTGGAGTGCGGTCCGCACCACCTTTGCCGGGTCGACGATGCCAGCCTTGATCATATCGACATAAATCTCGTTCTGGGCGTCGAAGCCCTGATTGTAGTCCTTGCCCTTGGAGAGCTTGCCGACGACGATCGAACCTTCGACGCCTGCATTTTCTGCGATCTGGCGGACCGGCGCCTCAAGCGCCCTCAGCACGATCGAGATACCCGCCGTCACATCGGCATTGGCGCCATTCAAGCCGGCAAGCGCCGATCTGGCGCGCAAGAGCGCCACGCCACCGCCTGCAACGATGCCTTCTTCCACAGCGGCACGCGTAGCATTCAGCGCGTCGTCGATGCGATCCTTCTTTTCCTTGACTTCGGACTCGGTGGCGCCGCCGACGCGAATGACCGCAACGCCGCCGGCGAGCTTCGCCAGTCGCTCCTGCAGCTTTTCCTTGTCGTAGTCGGAAGTGGTTTCCTCGATCTGACTTTTGATCTGCTGTATGCGCGCCTGAATGGTCGCCTTGTTGCCGGCGCCGTCTATGATCGTGGTCGTGTCCTTCTCGATCAGCACGCGCTTGGCGCGGCCGAGCATGTCAATGGCAATGTTCTCCAGTTTGATGCCGAGATCCTCGGAAATCATCTGGCCGGCGGTGAGCACGGCGATGTCTTCCAGCATCGCCTTGCGGCGATCGCCGAAGCCAGGCGCCTTGACGGCCGCGACCTTGAGGCCGCCGCGCAGCTTGTTGACGACGAGCGTCGCCAGCGCCTCGCCCTCGACATCCTCGGCGATGATCAACAATGGCTTGCCACTTTGCACCACGGCTTCGAGGATCGGCAGCAGCGTTTGCAGATTGCCGAGCTTCTTTTCATGGATGAGGACGTAGGCGTCCTCCAGCTCGGCGCGCATCTTCTCGGCATTGGTGACGAAATAGGGCGAGAGATAGCCGCGGTCGAACTGCATGCCTTCGACGACGTCGAGTTCGGTCTCGGCGGTCTTTGCTTCCTCGACGGTGATGACGCCGTCGTTGCCGACCTTGTCCATCGCCTTGGCGATCATGTCGCCGACGGTGGCATCGCCATTGGCGGCGATGGTGCCGACCTGCGCGATCTCACCGGCCGATTTGACCTTCTTGGACCGCGCCTGGACTTCCTTGACCACCGCGGCAACGGCCTGGTCGATGCCACGCTTCAGGTCCATCGGGTTCATGCCGGCGGCGACGAGCTTGGCGCCTTCGCGCAGGATCGATGCGGCCAGCACCGTGGCGGTGGTTGTGCCGTCACCGGCAAGGTCGTTGGTCTTCGAGGCCACTTCGCGCACCATTTGCGCGCCCATGTTCTCGAACTTGTCGGCAAGCTCGATTTCCTTGGCGACGGCGACGCCGTCCTTGGTGATGCGTGGCGCGCCATAGGCCTTGTCGATGACGACATTGCGGCCCTTGGGGCCTAGTGTCACCTTGACGGCGTTGTTGAGAAGCTCGACGCCGCGCAGCATGCGGTCGCGGGCATCGGTGGAGAATTTGATTTCCTTGGGGGGCATGATTTTTCCAGTTCGGTTGGGACGGCAAGACGCCGACGGCGTCGCCCGGAGACTCAGAATCGGGAGCGTCCTATGCGCGTCCGGTGAATACGCGCGGCGCGCACGTCAGGCGGCCCTCTTGGCAGCCACGGTCTTGTTGAAGATGATGCCCATGATGTCGGCTTTCTTCATGATCAGAAGGTCATCGCCGTCGATCTTGACCTCGGTGCCCGAGTATTTGCCGAACAGGATCAGGTGGCTCGCCTTGGCCTTGAGCGCGACCAGCGCGCCGTCTTCGTCGCGTGCGCCCTGGCCGACGGCGATGACTTCGCCTTCCTGCGGCTTTTCCTTGGCATTGTCGGGAACAATGATGCGGCCCTTGGATTTGGTGTCACTTTCCGCGCGCCTGATGACGACGCGGTCTTGGAGTGGCCGGAATTTCATGGAAGCTTCTTTCTGAGGCCGGCATAGCGGCCACGCCCATATATAGCCCGGTTGGCACTCGTTAGATAGAAGTGCCAAACTTAATTCTCGAGCGCCCCAAAATAGTGGAAATCGAGATAGGGGTAATCAAAAACAGTTCCGCCATCTCGGCAGCTTCCCAGGCCTTGGCCCAGTGGTCCTTGTGGAGACGAAAAGCGCCGCTGCCGTAGCGGGGGCAGCGCCGGCACCGACTTCCCAATTATCCCATCCGCGAGACGAACGTGCACCTTAAGCACCCTGATCAAATCATCGATCGCCCAAACCGGTCCACAGGAATGCGAGATCGGTCAGGGGCAAGGACGACTGGCGGTAATAGGGACTTACTCCGCCGCTTCGGCGTAGCGCGCCGGCACATAGTTGAGGATCGGCCCAAGCCAGCGCTCGACCTCCGCCAGCGGCATGGCCTTGCGCCGCGCATAGTCCTCGACCTGATCGCGCTCGACCTTAGCGACGCCGAAATAATAGCTTTCGGGATGCGACAGGTAGATGCCGGAGACGGAGGAGCCGGGCCACATGGCGAAGCTTTCGGTCAGGCTGACGGCCGCATTGCGTTCGCCGTCGAGCAGACGAAACAGCGTCGCCTTTTCCGTATGGTCGGGTTGCGCCGGATAGCCAGGTGCCGGGCGGATGCCGCGATAGGGTTCGCCGATCAGGTCGTCCGGGGCCAGGTTCTCATCGGGCGCGTAACCCCAGAACTCCTTGCGCACCTTCTCGTGCATGCGCTCTGCGAAGGCTTCGGCGAAACGGTCGGCCAGCGCCTTGACCATGATCGAGGAATAGTCGTCGTTGGCCCGCACGAAGCGCTCGGCGATCGCCACTTCCTCGATGCCCGCGGTGACTATGAAGCCGCCCACATAGTCGGCCTTGCCGCTGTCCACAGGCGCCACGAAATCCGACAATGCGACATTGGCCTTGCCGTCGCGCTTGGCCAGCTGCTGGCGCAGCGTGAAGAATGTCGCCAGTTCGTGCGAGCGGGCCTCATCCGTGAACAGTCTGATATCGTCGCCGGCGGTATTGGCCGGCCAGAAGCCGATCACGCCCTTGGGCGCAAACCATTTTTCCGCGATGATCTTCGCCAGCATCGCCTGGGCGTCCTCGAAGAGCTGGCGTGCCGCCGGCCCCTGGTCCTCGTCGTCGAGGATTTTGGGATAGCGGCCCTTCAACTCCCAGGTTTGGAAGAATGGCGTCCAGTCGATATAGCGGGCAAGCTCGGCCAGATCCCAGCCTTCGAAGACCTTTAGGCCAAGGAAGGACGGTTTTGGCGGCTCGTAGCCCGTCCAGTCGACCTTGTGGGCATTGGCCCGCGCCCTGGCGAGCGGCAGCCGCTGCTTGTCGGCTTCGCTGCGCGCATGCGCGTCGGCAACCTTCTTGTACTCCGCGCGAACGTTCTCGACATAGCCGGCCTTGGCCTCGTTCGACAGCAGTGCCGACACCACGCCGACGGCGCGGCTGGCGTCGGCGACATACACCGTCTGGCCTTTCGCATAGCGCGGATGGATCTTGACCGCCGTATGCACGCGGCTGGTCGTCGCACCGCCGATCAGCAGCGGAATGTCGAAGCCTTCACGTTCCATCTCGGCCGCCATATGCGCCATCTCGTCGAGCGAGGGCGTGATCAGGCCGGACAGGCCGATGACGTCGACCTTTAGCTCACGCGCCGTCTGCAGGATCTTCGCCGCAGGCACCATGACGCCAAGATCGATGATCTCATAATTGTTGCAGGCAAGGACTACGCCGACGATGTTCTTGCCGATGTCGTGGACATCGCCCTTTACCGTCGCCATCAGGATCTTGCCGGCGGTCTGGCGCTCGCCATTGTCGATCCCGCTGGCGGCGTTCGCCAGCTTCTCCGCCTCCATGTGCGGCAGCAGGCCGGCCACCGCCTGCTTCATCACGCGGGCCGACTTCACCACTTGCGGCAGGAACATCTTGCCGGCGCCGAACAGGTCGCCGACGACATTCATGCCCGCCATCAGCGGGCCTTCGATGACATGCAGCGGCCGCTCGGCGGCGCGCCGCGCGTCGTCCGTGTCCGCGTCGATGAATTCGGTGATGCCATTGACCAGCGCGTGCGAAATGCGCTGCTCGACCGGCCAGTCGCGCCAGGCGAGAACGCGTTCCTGCGCCTCCTTGCCCGCCGTGCCCTTGAAGCGTCCGGCGAGTTCCAGCATGCGCTCGGTCGCCGTGCCGCCGCCCTTTGGCTCACGGTTGTTGACAACATCCTCGCAGGCTTCGCGCAGTTCCGGGTCGATGGTGTCGTAGACGGCAAGCTGCCCGGCATTGACGATGCCCATGTCCATGCCCGCCTGGATGGCGTGGTAGAGGAACACGGCATGCATGGCCTCGCGCACCGGTTCGTTGCCGCGGAACGAAAAGGAGAGGTTCGACACGCCGCCCGAAATATGGACATGAGGAAGCGTCGCGGTGATCTCGCGCGCAGCGTCGATGAAATCGACACCGTAATTGTTGTGTTCATCGATGCCGGTGGCGATGGCGAACACGTTCGGATCGAAGACGATATCCTCGGACGGGAAGCCTGCCTGTTCAGTCAGGAGCTTGTAGGCGCGGGTGCAGATCTCGACCTTGCGCGCCCTGGTGTCGGCCTGGCCGTCCTCGTCGAAGGCCATGACGACCACCGCAGCGCCATAGGCGCGCACCAGCCTGGCATGATGCAGGAACGCTTTCTCGCCTTCCTTCATGGAGATGGAGTTGACCAGCGGCTTGCCCTGGACGCATTTCAGGCCGGCCTCGATGACTTCCCACTTGGAACTGTCGATCATCACGGGAACGCGGGCAATGTCCGGCTCGGCCGCGATCAGGTTGAGATATTCGACCATCGCCTTCTTCGAATCGATCAGGCCCTCGTCCATGTTGATGTCGATGATCTGGGCGCCGTTGGCGACCTGGTCGCGCGCGACATCGAGCGCGGCGACATAGTCGCCCGCCGTGATCAGCTTCCTGAACCTGGCGGAGCCCGTGACATTGGTGCGCTCGCCGACATTGACGAACGGAATCTCGTCGGTCAGCGTGAACGGCTCGAGGCCCGACAGGCGCATCTTCGGCTCGATCTTCGGGATGGCGCGCGGCGGATATTTCTTCACCGCCGCCGCGATGGCGCGGATATGGTCCGGCGTCGAGCCGCAGCAGCCGCCGACGACATTGACCAATCCGTCGCGCGCAAAACCCTCGATCTGTTCAGCCATGAATTCCGGGCTCTCGTCATACCGGCCGAATTCATTAGGCAGGCCGGCATTCGGATAGGCGCAGACAAAGGTGCCGGCTACGCCCGAAAGCTCATCCAGATGCGCGCGCATGGCGTTGGCGCCGAGCGCGCAATTGAGGCCGATCGTGAACGGGCTGGCGTGACGGACCGAATGCCAGAGCGCCGTCGGCGTCTGGCCGGAGAGCGTGCGGCCGGACAGGTCGGTGATCGTGCCGGAGATCATGACCGGCAGATGAATGCCCTTTTCGACAAAGATCTCGTTGCAGGCGAAGATCGCCGCCTTGGCGTTCAGCGTGTCGAAGATGGTCTCGATCAGGATGATGTCGGCGCCGCCATCGAGCAGCCCGCGCAGCTGCTCGCCATAGGCATAGCGCAATTTGTCGAAAGTCACGGCGCGGTAACCGGGATTGTTGACATCCGGCGACATCGAGGCGGTGCGGTTGGTCGGCCCGAGAGCGCCGGCGACAAACCGCCGCTTGCCGTCTTCCTGTTGTGCCCGGATCAAAGCACGGCGGACAAGCCGAGCGCCGTCGCGATTGAGGTCGTAGACGGCATTCTCCATGCCGTAATCGGCCTGCGCTATGGAGGTTGATGAGAAGGTGTTGGTCTCGATGATGTCCGCGCCGGCAATAGCGTACTGATAATGAATGTCCTCGATCGCCTTGGGCTGGCTCAGGATCAAAAGATCGTTGTTGCCCTTCTGGTGACAGGCGCAACCGACGAACCTGTCGCCGCGGAAATGGTCCTCGTCGAAACCAAGACCCTGGATCTGGGTGCCCATGGCACCGTCAAGGATCAGGATGCGTTCGCGCGCAGTAGCTTGAAGCGTAGCCAGGATTTCCGACCCGTCTCGCTTCTCGCCGGCCGGACCAAACAGATCGTCCAGTGAGAACGGACTTTGCGACATTCTTTGTCCTTGTAACGACTGTTCAGCCAGTAGTCACATAAAGACATCTTTATGTCAACATGCCTTTGGCGAGGCAATCCGTTACCGCTAAAGCTTCCCGGAGTTAGATGCGGGTAAGACGCAGCGCCGCAACGCGATTGCATCGAGCTCGTCAGGTCAGAGGGTAAGGGCGAGCATTGAACTCTGCCTCGCGTCCCTCCACTGGATTGGTCAGCACGGCAAAGATATGTCTGCTCATCGGGATATCCCTTCCGTTCGGCAGCGGCCTTATTTTAGCAATATCTGGAGAAACGGCCAGCCAAAGGACGTCCCGCCAGCGCGCGTTTCCTCTCGAAATGGGCAATGCCCAGCGCATCGGCCTTGTCGGTTACTGTGACGAGACGAACAGGATATAAGCTATTTGGCAGCAGCTGGTCGAGGAAAGCCTCACCGTCATGAAACCGATGAACGAAGAGCATCTTGCAGTCCTACGCAGGCACATGGTCGAGATGATTGCAATCCATGCCGATCTTGCAATCGAGCGCCGACCGTAAGGCGTCCATTACGGCTCCGGCGGGCTCCGCGCGCATCTGCACGAGGTCGATATCCTCGGAATAGCGGGCGGCTGGCTTGAGATAGAGCTTGTAGAGCGCCGTCCCGCCACGAAATGCCAGGGCGTCGGCCAGCACCGGGTTGGAGAATATCTCCACCAGCGCTCGGCTGATGACGAGGTCTTGCTCGACCTGGATGTCCTGAACCCACGGCGCCTGCGCGCGCCATTCAGTGATGTAGTCGCGCGGGATCATAGCTCGGACTCCACAGTGACATTGATGGAAAGCCGCCAGCCGTCATCACGAACGGCGTCTTGTTGCGAGGCGGCCGGCAACAGGACAGCCGTGCTGCGCGCGTGCTTGCGCACATAGGTTTTGAGCGGTCCCGTCCGGTCGTCCGCACCGGCCCGATCCATCAGGTAGCCAAGCCTCTGCGCCCACGGCACGGGAGCGGTTTCGGCCGCGGCAACCAGTTTTTCAGGATCGATGCTGTCGACGAGTTCTCCCAGGATCGTCGCGACCTGATCAAGGCCGCCGACATGGTCATGATAGCCGACGAGGTCGATCGCCGTGGCCTCGGGGGTTGAGACAAGGACAGTGCCGCGCGGCGTGTTGAAGCTCTGGGTGGCCACAGACGCGATTTTTTTGCGGACGACGAATCCCACGCGCACCACGCCGCAAACGAGAGGACGGCGCGCCTTGGCCACCATCACCTGAAATTCCTGGGGACGATGATGGGCCGCGCCGTGGAACTGGGCGGCGGACAGCAGGCCCGCATAGGTGGGCTGGCCCAGCCGTTTCATCAGGGCCGGAATGAACTGCTCGGCGGGCAGGCTGCCGAGAGACTGGTATTCCGGGGGCACTATGACGTAGAAACCCCGTGCCGGCGATGCGATCAGGCCCTGTTTACTCAGGCGATGCAGGGCCAGCTTCGTCGCAGCCGCCGATACGCCAAGCGCGTCCTGGGCGTCGGACGAGCTGAAGTGATAGCGCCCGCTAGCGGCGGAGCGGGAAATGAAGTCACGGGCGTGCAGGCGGGATGCTGATATCATTTTTCGATACTTTGTGCAATCAATTTTAGCCCCAACTTCTGTTCAGGAACGAGTCCCCGGCCAATGCGGATAACGTCATCAAGTGCCGAGCGTATCTGCGGCCGGGGAAACTCGGCATCGTCCCCCGAACCCTCCCCTACCTTAAGCACCGCATCAAGCTTGACTACCACGCCGGCAAGGGAAGCAGAGGGCGTTTCGGACAATAGCTCAAGCAGGTCCTCCGCTCGGTCGGCAGCCTCGCGCTCGGCCCGCAACGTTGCCGAATAGCCAATTTCCCTATCGGCAGCATCCCAGCGCGCCTGATGAGCCGCGAAGTCTGCTTCACCCCGCGCGCGCGTTGCCGTATCTTCTGGACGATGATCGAGCACTTCGCGAAGCGCTCTAAGTGAATGCAGCGTCAAGCTCTCCCCCTCGCGCAGCATAATGGTTGCGCAAGGAAAGCCAACGGTTTCGGCGAGTATCCGCTCGAGGCGCTGCTGCTGACGGCACAGCCGTTCAGTGTGCTCGTGGGCCGCCTGCTATTTGCGCCACACTGCCACCGCGGGATCCGCGGATTGGTCTGCTTCCAAATCATTGCGGGCAAACGCATTTCGCTTTGATCCAACAATTGCAATTGCCGTTCCCGCAAGTACCCTCCTCCGAGTGACGAGAGGCCGAGTCGTGGTATTGTCGGAATCACCCATGATCCGAGCTCCTCAACAGCTTGGTTGTGGCGAGGTCGAATAGGGTGTTGCACCACCCTGTTCGGCCGCTTTGCACCCAAAAGTCTTAAATGATGCCAAGGGTATTTTCAATACCTTAGGCATCATATGATGCCAATAGGATCATATTTAATGATAACAAGTGAGCAGCTGAGGGCGGCACGGGCTCTGCTGCAATGGGATCAGAAGAAGCTAGCGGCAGCATCAAAAGTTTCGACGGCAACAATCAAGCGCTTGGAGCCGCTCGCAGGGCCCTTACGGGCAAACCAAGTTACTGTCGAAGCTCTTCGTCGCGCGCTTGAAACAGCTGGCGTCGAATTTATCCCAGAAAATGGCGGCGGACCAGGCGTCCGGCTTTCCCGTCCCTATGACGGCAAATGACGCCCGGCGGAAGCCACGGCGCCTCTGGCCCTCGACCATAGACGCACCGGCATTGGCCATGAGCGCCTTAAACTATGCAGAGCTAGCCGGCCTTCATTAGGCGACGATACCTATTCGGCGCCGTCCGGCGAAAGGTTCCCGGCCCATCTCCACACCTCGCCGAACATCCGCTTGTGCACGCCAGCACGAAGCCGATGTTCGGCAGGGCGCCCGGCCTGACCCGTCCGCCGCGCGCCCAGGCCGCGCCCTTGATGATATTCTCCTGCTCGGCTTCGTTGAGATCGGCGCGGTGTCTGATCCAGCTTTGTAGGTGCATTTGGCGACTAGCAATGATGGAGGGGGCTTGCCGCGGGCGGCGAGGTCGAGATCGGCCGACGCTCCTCCGACGCCACCTCCCCGGTCGTGGCACCCGACAACCTGGCTGAAGTTGGCTCGGGTTGGCCAATGGCCCGTTGTTCCTGCGGGTGATTGGGCAAGGCAAGGCTGTCGGCGCCGAGCGATTGAACGAACAGGAGGTGGCCCGGCTGATCAAGCGTGCAGCAGTCACCGCTGGCGCCGGCGGCGACCTGTCGGAAGGCGAACGCGGCCAAATGTTTGCCGGCCATTCACTGCAGGCCTCGCCTCTTCGGCCGAGGTCGACGAGCGCTATGTGCAAAAGCAGCTCGGCCACGCCTCCGCCGAAATGACGCGAAAATGTCAGCGCCGGCGCGATCGGTTCCGAGTCAACCTGGCCAAGGCGAGCGGACTGTAGGAACAAAAGGCTTCCTCCCTCCCCTGCCTGACCACAAGACTGTGTGTCCGGACGGATCGCTCAGCTGTTCGGGGTGATCAGTTTCAATGATGGAAAATAGGTGCGGTAGCGGCCGACGTCGCGGGTGAGCAACGGCAGCCCGTTGACGGCGGCATGGGCTCCAATGAAGAAGTCGGGTAACACGCCGGTGCGTGATCCGCTCGACTTGCGATACTGCGTAAAGACCTTTCCAGCGAGAAACAGGGCGTCTCGCGGTGTCGGGGCGATCTCCAGCCCCGCCTCAACTACAAACGCCTCGAGATCCTCGATGCGTTCATATCGAACGGCAAGCTCGGCATAGACAGCATCGTTGGTCAGCAGAGGTCCATTGAGGCTCGCCGCCTCCAGCTGAGCGATCGACCAATCCGCCCAATTCGGATCATCGGTGACAAGGTCGAGCAGAACGTTGGTGTCGACCAGTGTCACACTTCGCCACGCGTCAGTGCCATGATCGCGTCGGTACCGAGCCCCTTGCCGGCATGACCACGCAATTTCGCGAAGCGGCTCGCCGGCGGCTCCTTGTCGGCGCGTGCAAGCACCACGCTACCATCGGCAGCGCGGCGGAAATCAACCTTGCTGCCCGGACCGATGCCGAGGAGATCGCGGACCGGCTTCGGGATGGTCACCTGTCCCTTGACTGTGACTGTAGTGGTCATGGTCGCCTTCCGTAATACCAGATTTACAGAAGGTATTACCTTAGGGTCAAATTTTCAACCAGGTCCGATCGTTCGCTTGTAGTCCGCATTTTGTACGGCGCCCTTGAGCCAATCCGCATATGTCGAGAGATTGCGATTTTCATCGACCTGGTGATGGCATGTCGATCGAACAGAATATTGCCGTTTAAGGTAGGGCGACCTTGTAGCTCGCCTTCTCTGCTCCCGGGCGCTCTCGCAATGGCTCTGGTGGATATTGCCTGACGGCGGAGCTGCCTCCAAGCGAGGTGGACCCTTCGATCTTCCTGGCCACCAAGCTGAGCTGCAAGGGCCACGGTGCGAGGCGTCCACATTCTATCCCGTCATCTTTGCCGTTACGCCATTTGTTCGCAACGCGGCCATCAACATCGGGCCGACCGAGAACTGCCCTGTCCTAGGAGCCCTTTGCGCTCCTCCGGCTTCAGCGGAGTTGCGTCTTCCGGCTCCCGAAAAAGGTCTGTCACGACTCGTTCCACAAGTCGCGATCCTTGAGGACATCGCGACAAAAGCCTCGATGCGCGCTTCCGTTCCGGCATCGCCGGTCTCCCTGCGCCGTTAGGGACGACCGACCGCGACCGGACGATCAGCCCTACCCTGCCCTGAAGCTCCAGCGAGTCGATTAGAAACCCGGCCGGACATCAGCCGCCTTGGATGGCAATTGCCGTGGTCAGGAGGATCAGGCTCAGCATCGCCAACACCGCGCGGAGAACGTGCGAGAGTTCCCACCGGTTACGAAACGCCGTCCACTCTTGCGTCGCACAAGTGCGTCCCCGTCGCTGCCCTGGGTTGCGAAGAAACGCTTCGCCGGCGCAGTCAATTCCACCTCTTGCAGCCAGTGCTTGTTGATCGGCTGGGTCATGAACCAGAAGACAAGCTGCATAATCAGGAGCCCGGTCAACGCGCAGGCAATCAGCCAGAGCTCGACAGAGCCGCTCGACGTCAGCATCAACGCAAACGTCGCGACGATCCCGCCGACCTCGGCGATGCCGCCTCCGATCGTGAAGCCCGGATAGTAGATCCGCTGGACAACAAAATACTCTTGCCTGGAGAGCCGCATTTTGCCCGGCAGCTCCAGCGCGTGGGCGAGCGCCATGGCCATCGCGCTCGCCACGAGGATGACGGTCAGGACCTCCACGAAAACATACATCAATGGACCTCTCACTCCGGCGTGAGTGCTTCGTAAAAGCAGCTTCAATGAATTCGAGCGACAACAATCAGATCGAACGTAATGGTCCAGACCGGGTTCCATCGACCAAGAAGGGCTTGATGACTAGCAATGACGAAGGGGCTTGCCGTGGGCTTCCTCGCACCAGTCGCACATGGGGCGCTGTATGTCGTCGTCACCTGGGCGGAACGCCCGGTCGTTGCGAAGCAAGGGGGGTCGACCTAAACCTTTTCCGCCGACAGGCGTTGTTCGTTCCAGAGGGACCGAGCGACGCCAGCGGGGAGGACCACCCGATGTATTTCATGGCATTGGCCACCGACTACGATGGCACGCTGGCGCATGAC
>NZ_RZSL01000153.1:0-11790 GCF_003997355.1 Mesorhizobium sp. M1E.F.Ca.ET.041.01.1.1
ACAAAAGCGTTTAACCGTCTTTCGTGCGGGCGGGCAAGCGCAAAGAACAAAGATCGAACACGCTCCTGACAAAGCGCTGTGGAAACAGCGACTGCCAAAAGCCGTCCTGTCCGATCCGCGGGAAGCAGGCGACTTACCTGGACGTAACCTCCAAGCGATCACATTTTCCCGTAACCGGCTATTCAAAGGTTGACGTCCCGGACCCGCGGGAGCAGTCTCGAAGGCGTCAACGAAGCCGGCCGTCTTTCGATGGCCTCGCCACCAAGAGGTGGCCTGCGAGACGCCGCAGGCGTTAGCGATTTGTGCTTCGAACGACATTGTCGCAACGGACCCAGGAGCGGAGCATGACGCCACCGGACAGTCCATTGAGGCTCCACGCGTTGATGGAGCCGCGGCAGGCATAAGTGCCAGGGTAGGCGCGAGCGCCGGCCCGACAAACCGTGACTTGCCGATTCCGTACAATCAGAGACCATAGTCGGATCGTCGGCTCAGTGCCGCGTTGCATCCGAAACAGAACGCCGGCAGTCCACTCCCGGCTAAAGTTGGGTTTCAGATCCATGAAAGCCCCGTCCACCTGCGGAAGCAGTGGCGGGGCTTACATTTTGTGAGTGGGAGCTTTGGTAGGCCGAAATGGCCCTCAGTGGCTGGGAGGCCTGATGCCGCCCGTTGCCATGTCGATGGTTATGCTACCGGAAATCCTGACATCGGTATCGCCGATCTTGAACGTGCCATTGTTGCCGGCGGGCTGCGCGTCGTCCAGCTCAGGCTGCGGAGCAGGCTTGGCGATGCGATAGTCGCTGCTGACGCCCGGCAATTTCTGCGTCGAGCTGTCGTCGGCAAAAGCTGCCGCGCTGCCAATCAGAGAGCCAACGAGAGCGGCGAAGGCGATGCGCAAATGGCTGGATGTCCGGTGCGTCGTCATTCCTCGACTATAGAGGCACGTCGAAATCGGGGCCAGACGCGTCACAATCAAATTGCCGCGCGGTCTCACGTTGATGCATGTCGTTGCTCCGGAACCGCTACACACTTCCGGGCGACATGCCTTAAAGCGCGTTGCGCTGAAGCGGATTCAGGCGACGCGCTTTAGGTCTTTGTTTTGATGCATGTCGTTCTCCAAAACCGCTGCGCACTTTTGGGCGACATGCATTAGGCATTAGGCGGCTTTCTTGCGCGTGTCGTAGACGTGGTCGACGAGGCCCCAGGCCTTGGCTTCCTCGGCGGTCATGAAATAGTCGCGGTCGAGCGTGCGCTCGACGTCTTCATATGTCCGCCCGCAATGCCTTGCATAGAGTTCCGTCATATGGCGCTTGGTGCGCAGAATGTCCTCGGCGTGGCGCTGGATGTCGGAGGCTTGGCCCTGAAAACCGCCCAGCGGCTGATGCAGCACGATCCTGGTGTTGGGCAGCGCGATGCGCCGGCCGGGTGAGCCGGCCATCAGCAGGAAGGAGCCCATCGACGCCGCAAAACCCATGCAGACCGTCGACACCGGGCAGGAGATGTATTGCATCGTGTCGTAGATGGCGAAGCCGCTGGTCACCACGCCGCCAGGCGAGTTGATGTAGATCGATATCTCCTTGTCGGGATGATCGGATTCCAGCGACAAAAGCTGCGCGCAGACCAGCGCCGACACGCCGTCATTGATCTCGCCGTTGATGAAGACGATGCGCTCGCGCAGCAGTCGCGAGAAGATGTCGAAGGCGCGTTCGCCGCGGCTCGACTGCTCGATCACCATCGGCACCAGATTGGCAAGGGCGCTCATTGGCCAAGGCTCCTCGGTTCGTTGATCAAGCCGCGCGCAGCATCATAAAGGGCGCATTGGCGGCGGTCGGGTTCTTGCGCGCGTCGAGCGACAGCCCGCAGCCGGCACCGGCCACGGCGACGACAGGATGCGCTGCTACGAAGCCGTCATGGACGATGCTGAGATGCGTGCCGCCGGAAACCGTGGGCTCGAGCGTGAAGGTGACGACGCTGTCGAAGGCCGGAAGCCGATCAGCGTCTGCGCCCGGCCGCTCGCGCCAGGAATAGCGCAGCAGCTTGCCGGGCTCGGCCTCGAGCACCTCGCATTCGATCGGCGCATCCGGCCCGGCAAAGGCGAAGCGCTTGCCCGCCTCCGGCTTCATGTCGTTGGGCATCATCCAGGCGGCGAGCAGTTCCGGCTCGGTCAGCGCGCGCCAGACTTTTTCCGGCGGATCCGGAAGCTCGCATTCGAAGCTCAGCGGTGCACCGGTCGCTGCCGGATGTTTTATAGCCGTCATTGATCCATTTCCTTCAGAACCGTCTTCAACCTCTCGATTCGCTCCGGCCAGAAGGCGCGGTAACGTTCGATCCAGCCGAGCAGGGGATCGAGCCCTTGCGGGTCGGCGCGATAATAAGCGTTGCGGCCGGCGCGCCGCTCGATCACGAGGCCGGCGCCGCGCAGTACGGCAAGATGCTGCGAGACCGCGGGCTGCGACACGCTCATGCCGGCGCGCAATTCGGACACGGTCAATTCGTCGGCCGCCAGCCGCTCATAGACGGCGCGCCGTGTCGGATCGGCCAGCGCCCGGAAAATCTCTGCTTCGATCATGTGCGAAGCATAAGTCGATACTTATTGGTTTGGCAAGTGCCGTTTTAGGATATCCAGCGTTTCACCGGCTCCGCGGCTCCGTCGAAGCTTGCCTCGAAGATCGGTGATGCGAGCACGGCATGGATATGAAGCGTGCCGGAACCAACGTTTCGAAAGCCATGCTTGCGGTGCGCGGGAATGATCAGCGACTGCCCGGCGGTGAGTCCGGCGCGTCGGTCTTCGATCCACATTTCGGCTTTACCGGCAATCACTGTCAGCACCTCTTCCACTGGATGCGAATGCGTCGGCGCGCCGGCACCTGGCCCGACCCACTGCTCGAATATGCAAAGCTCGGCGACGCCATTGGCGGCGGCGATCTGCATGCGGGTCTCCACTTCGGCTCGCCACATCTCTCGCGGCCGATCCTCATGCGTAACGATGTTCATTCGGATGTCTCCTCTTTTGTTTCCTACGCAGAACACTACTTCTTGGTGACATTCCTTGACAGGAGCAGCCGTCAAGAATAGAACGAAAAGAGAACAAAAACCTTGTGGGAAAAGCCAGCCTTTGCGGGCATGGGCGATCGGCAGGCTGTAAGGTGCGGCGACGTAAAATTGTTTCGGATGAGCGCGGAGAAATAAGATGGCGGGTAGCGTCAATAAGGTCATTCTGGTCGGCAATCTCGGGGCGGACCCTGAAATCCGCCGGCTGAATTCGGGCGATCCGGTCGTCAACATCCGCATCGCCACGTCGGAAAGCTGGCGCGACAAGAATTCCGGCGAGCGCAAGGAGAAGACCGAGTGGCACAATGTCGTCATCTTCAACGACCAGCTCGCCAAGGTGGCCGAGCAGTATCTGAAGAAGGGCATGAAGGTCTATGTCGAGGGCCAGTTGCAGACGCGCAAATGGCAGGACCAGACCGGCAATGACCGCTACACGACCGAGGTCGTGCTGCAGAAGTTCCGCGGCGAATTGCAGATGCTCGACGCGCGTGGCGAGGGTGGCGGCGGCCAGGTCGGCAATTATTCCGGCGGCGGCAACAGCCGCGGCTCGGATTTCGGCCAGTCCGGCCCGAACGAGGGCTTCAGCCGTGGTGGCGGTGGTGGTTCCAGGGGCGGTGGCGGCGGCTCGTCGCGCGAGCTGGATGACGAGATCCCGTTCTAAGCACCGGGATCGCGCGGTGGCTATTTGAGGGGAAAGCGATGTCGCTCGGACCGCTTTTGTCCTCGCCATTTCCCATTCCGTGGCATGCGTTCGCGGCCTTTGCTGCATTGGCAGTCGGCGGCGCCCAACTGGCGCTGCCGAAAGGCACGCCGCGCCACCGTGCGATGGGCTATGTCTGGGTGGCGCTGATGCTGGTCATCGCCATCTCGAGCTTCTGGATCCAGCAGATCCGGCTCATCGGACCGTTCAGCCCGATCCACATCCTGTCGATCCTGGTGCTGGTCACCGCGCCGCTGGCGGTGTGGTATGCGCATACGCGTCGCGTCGCCGCCCATCGTGGCGCCATGATCAAACTCTATGTCTTCGCCCTGGTCGGCGCCGGCATCTTCACGCTGCTGCCGGGCCGCATCATGCATACGGTCGTGTTCGGCCAGTAGGGCAATATTTTCGAGGAAAGTCATGAAAGCACGCGTCAAATGGGTCGAGGAACGCACCTTTGTCGGCGAGTCCGGCAGCGGTCACAAAGTGGTGCTGGGCACGGCGCACGGGCCGGAAGGCCGAACGCCGGGGCCAAGCCCGATGGAATTGGTGCTGATCGGCACCGGCGGCTGCTCGGCCTATGACGTCGTCCACATCCTCGAGAAGGGCCGCGAGGCGGTCGAGGACTGCGTGGTCGAGCTCGACGCCGACCGTGCCGAAACCGAGCCGCGCGTCTTCACCCGCATCCACATGCATTTCATCGTCAAGGGCCGCGCGCTGTCGCGCGACAAGGTCAAACGGGCGATCGACCTTTCGATCGAGAAATACTGCTCCGCCACGGCGATGATGGCCAAGACCGCGACCGTCACGCATGATTTCGAGGTCGTTGATACGGCGGTGAAATAGGGAATAGGCAGTAGGCAGTAGGCAGTAGGCAGTAGGGATGCTGCTCAAGCCGCCATCAGCGCCCTGACGCCGTCGGCCACGAACTGCACGGCAAGCGCCGCCAGGATGACGCCGAGCAGCCTTGTCAGGATCGAGCGGCCGGTCTGGCCCAGGATGCGGTCGATGCGCTCGGCCAGCACGAACACCAGAAAGGTGAGCACAAGACAGATCGCGATGATGCCGACCAGGGCCGCCTGCGCGGCAAAGCCTTCGAAGTGTCCCGACAGCAGCACGGTCGCCGAAATCGCGCCCGGGCCGGCGATCAGCGGGATCGCCAGCGGGAAGGCGGCGATGTTGTGGATCATGTCCTTGGTGATGGCGACGTCGCCGATTTTCTCCTTGCGGTCCTGGCGGCGCTCGAACACCATTTCGAAGGCAATGAAGAACAGCAGGAAGCCGCCGGCGACGCGGAAGGCCGGCAGTGTGATGCCGAACACCGACAGGATCGAAGCGCCGGCGACAGCGAACAGCGCCATCACCAGGAAGCCGATCACCGACGCGCGGACGGAAACCTGCTGACGCTCCTCGCGGTTCATGCCGCGCGTCACGGCGAGAAAAAGCGGCGCCAGCCCCGGCGGGTCGATGGTCACCAGTATGGTGACGAAGGCGTTGAACAGGCTGTCGAAGCTCGGCATCGCTGGTCCCCTCCCGCCGGGCGAAGCCCAAGCTCTTCAATTGGTAGAGCAAAGCCGGGGCGCTGGAAACAGGCGGAAGGGAAATCAGCCGGCTATTCGGCTTTGCCGCAATAGGCCTCCAGGCGGTAGCCGTCAGGGTCGATGACGAACGCCGCGTAGTAGTTATCGCCATAGGCCGCGCGGAGCCCGGGCTGGCCATTGTCCTTGCCGCCCGCTCGCAGCGCTGCTGCATGGAACGCATCGACGCCGGCGCGTGTCGGTGCCGAAAAGCAGAAGTGCAGGCCCGAGTCCGTGTCTTCCGGCACCGGCCGGCCGGCGTCGTTGACCCAGAGCTGGACAGCTTCAGCGCCGTAGCCGAGCGAGCCGGGGGACTGGCTGAGGCAAGAATAGCCGAGCGGCTGCAGCGCGGCGTCGTAGAAGCGTTTCGAGGCATCGGCGTCGCGGACGCCGATCGAGACATGGTCGAGCATTGTTTTCTCCATGATTACAGGTGGTTGATGGCTCAGGTTGGAGTCGATCGGCGGGCCAGAAACTCCACCTCGATGCGCCAGGTCGCGCCGCCGTCATGCGAGCGCTCGCCCAGCCAACGGAACGAATTTTCTGTGATGCGCGAAAAGCTCCAGCGCACCGATGCACCGGTGCCGTCGGCGCCGACCTGCACGATCGTGTCGCCCTCGGCGCGGCCGAGTTGCCGGCTGTAATACTGGTTGCGAGGGTCGCTCCAGAAAATGTGCCAGGCGTCGATGCCGGGGTCGTAGACGCGCAGCGTCGTGCCATAGAAGGTCCATGGCCCAAGCGACGGCGAGGGGCCGGCATCCCGCGCGGGCAGGATCCAGACATCCTGAACCGCCTTGCCTTCCAGGACCCAGCCGAAATGCACCTCGCCGCGCCCGGCAAGCTTGGTGCCGTCCTCCAAAATGCGCGTGGCGTCGAAGGTCCAGGCGCCGATGAAGCAGCCGTAGAGTTTCAGCTTTTCGGCAAGATCCGGATTGGGCCCGTCGCTGTGCAGGGCTTCGGCAAAAGGATCGGTCATGGCTGCTGCCTCGTTTGTCAGGAGAGGACTAGCAATAGGGGCCGGCAGGGTTCTGCGCTTGGGAAAAATTGCTATCTTTCGGTAATGGCGACGACTGACAGATACCTTGCTTCGGGGCCTGGCTGGCAGGTGTGCGACGTGATCTGCACGGCACGCGCCGGCGACAGGCCGTTCGAGGAACAGCATCGCAGTTTCTGCCTCGCCGCCGTGACCAGAGGCACCTTCCGCTATCGCACGCGCCAGGGTACGGCGATGCTTGCTCCCGGCGCCATCCTGCTCGGCAATCCCTGCGCCTGCTACGAATGCGGTCACGAGCATGGCGCGGGCGACCGCTGCCTCTCCTTCCATTTTTCTCCGACGTATATGGAGCGCGTCGTCGCCGACGTGCCGGGCGCGGAGCGGCTTGGCTTTGACGGTCCAAGCCTGCCGCCCTTGACGGCGCTGGCATCATTGCTGGCGCAAGCGGAGGCTGCGCGGGAAACGGGCGATGCCGAGGCATTCGAAGAACTCGGGCTCAACATTGCCGGCGCTGTGGTCGCGGCTGCAGCCGGCTCTCCCAAGGTCGCGCCGACACCCAGCCGCCGCGACCAGAAACGCGTTGCCGAGGCGGTGCGCCTGATCGAGGTCAACGCCGACCGGCCGCTTTCGCTCACCGAACTTGCCGACGGCACTGCGACCAGCCCGTATCATTTCCTGCGCACGTTCCGGCATGTGGCCGGCATGACGCCCTACCAGTTCCTGCTGCGGACCAGGCTGCACCGCGCCGCGGTGCAATTGCGCGCGTCGGACGAGGCGATCTCGACGATCGCTTTGGATGCCGGCTTCAACGATCTGTCGACCTTCAACCGCCGGTTCAAGCGCGAGATGGGCGAGGCTCCCGGCGCCTATCGCGCCCGCCGTTCCAGTCGACCGGGTTGACGGCGATGGCAGTAACGATGGGCTCGCGTGGCTCATCATTGCGCTTCGTCCTGCTGTTGAGGTCGTCCCGGGCCAAGCGATTTGATGGCGGCGTCGACGCTTTGGAATATCCGCTGCGTGCCGACCAGGTCGGCGACCCCGAACCGTCTCAGCGCCTCCTGGGCGCGGAGCGATTCCATGCGCGCGACGGCAAAGACGGCGCCTTTGTCGCGGCAATGGCGGATGACGTCGATCAGCGCCTGGGCGGCGGTGTAGTCGATCTCGACGATGTTGCTGGCCTCCAGCACCACTAATTTCACCTCATCGCTTCTGGCGTCGACCAGATCGCGCAGGCCGCGCTTGAAACGGTCTGCGTTGACGAAAGAAAGCGGCGCCTGGAATGCAGCCACCAGCACGCCGGGACGCTGCTCACCCGCGCTGGGACCGCTTGGCGGCCACCAGACCGACGTGCCCGGCACCTGCGCCAGCGCAATCGGCTCAGTGCGCGTGGAGCCCCAGATGCCGTGCAGCAGCGACAGGCCGATGCCGATCGCCACGCCGGTCTCGATCGGCAGGACGACGATCGCGACCATGGTGATCAGGATCAGCGCGAACTCGAACGGCGCTTGGCGATAGACGGCGGCGAACACCTGCCAGCGTAGGATATGCTGGGCGACGAACATCAGCACGCCGGCAAGGGCTGCCTGCGGCACGTTGGCAAGCAGGCTTCCGCCAAAGGTGCTGAGCGCCAGCACGATGGTCGCGGCAATCAGGCCGGACAGCTGCGAGCGACCTCCGGTCTGGGCGGCGATGGCCGTGCGCGGAGGACTGGAGTTGACGGCAAAGGCACCGAACAGGCCGGCCACGATGCTGCCCGCGCCAACGCCGACAAAGTCACGGTTGACATCGGGCGCTTCGCCATCCTGCGGCGCGAAGGATCGGCTGGTGGCCGCCGTCTGCACCATGACGACGATGGCGATCAGCAGCGCGAGCGGGAAAAGGGCCTGCGCATCCCGGAAGTCGACGGTCGGCATTTCGGGCGTCGGCAACCCGTTCGGCAAGGCGCCGAGCACTTCGACGCCCCGGTTCTGCAAATCGAAGATAGTGACGGCGAGTGTGGCCAGCATCATCCCGATCAGGGCCGCGGGGATGCGGGCGCTGATGCGCGCGGCAATGAAAACGATCGCGAACACGCCGAGCCCGGGCGCCAGGCTCCACGGATTGGCGAGGTGGAGATTGGCGGCGATTTCGTCGATGCGCCGCAGCGTCTCGCCGGTTTCCGGCGGCAGGCCGAGAAGTCCGGGCAATTGCGAGACGATGATATGGACGGAAATGCCGGCGAGAAAACCGGTCGTCACCGGCACCGAAAGGAGATCGGCGATCCAACCGAGACGGAAGATGCCGCTGAACGCCACCAGCAGCCCGACCATCAGCGCCAGCATGGCCGCCAGCGCCAGATAATGCGGCGAGCCGGATGCCGCGATCAGTGCGAGGCCGCCGGCGAAAAGCGGCGTGATCGTCGAATCCGCCCCGACCGAAAGATGGCGATTGGCGCCGAAGAACGCAAAGGCCACGGATCCGGCGACGAAGGCGAAGAACCCGATCCCCGGCTGGAAGCCTCCGAGCCTGGCCGTCGCCATCTGTTCGGGAATGGCGATCGCCGCCAGCGTGAAACCGGCGGCCAGGTCGCCGTTGAGGTCCTTTGCCGTCCAGCCGCTGAGCGCCCGCAGAGGCAGCCATGAGGTCCAATTCATTGCATTTGCTATTTCCGCCCGAGGGTGACGATCCATGGCCGACCTTGCCCCTGTGGCGGCGAAATCGACCTTGGCCATATCGTCGCAATCAACGGTATCCTTTTGAAATTACCACCAAAATTGTCTCTGGAAAAGTGTCGCCGCCATTGGAGTTTCAGCCCGGCATCCTATATAAGCGGTGAGTGATTCCCGACAGGATTGTGACCTGATTTGACCGACCAGAAGACACCGCGCGGGCCGGAGGGCGGCCCCATCGGCATCGAGCCGATTTCGATCATCGAGGAGATGCAGCGCTCCTATCTCGATTACGCCATGAGCGTGATCGTCAGCCGCGCGCTGCCCGATGTACGCGACGGCCTGAAGCCAGTGCATCGGCGCATCCTCTATGCCTCGCATGAGAGCGGCTATCACTGGAACCGTAAATATGTGAAGTCGGCGCGTCCGGTCGCCGACGTGATGGGTAAATACCATCCGCATGGCGACGCCTCGATCTACGACGCGCTGGTTCGCATGGCGCAGGACTGGTCGTTGCGCGTGCCGCTGATCGACGGTCAAGGCAATTTCGGCTCGATCGACGGCGATCCGCCGGCGGCGATGCGCTACACCGAGTCGCGGCTGACCAAGGTCGCGCATGAATTGCTGGAGGACATCGACAAGGAAACCGTCGATTTCCAGGATACTTACGACGCTTCCGGCAGCGAGCCGAAAGTGCTGCCTGCGCGCTTCCCGAACCTTCTGGTCAACGGCTCGGGCGGCATCGCCGTCGGCATGGCCACCAACATCCCGCCGCACAACCTGGCCGAGGTCTGCAACGGCGCCATCGCCATCATCGACAACCCCGCCATCGACCTGCCGTCGCTGATGGAGATCGTGCCCGGTCCGGATTTCCCGACCGGCGGCATCGTGCTTGGCCGTTCCGGCATCTACAGCGCCTATTCGACGGGGCGCGGCTCGATCGTCATGCGTGGCCGCGTCAATATCGAGGCGCGCGGCAACGACCGTGAATCGATCGTCATCACCGAGATTCCCTATCAGGTGAACAAGGCGGCGATGATCGAGAAGATGGCCGAACTGGTGCGCGAGAAGCGCATCGAGGGCATCTCCGACATCCGCGACGAGAGCGACCGCCAGGGCTACCGCGTCGTCGTCGAGTTGAAGCGCGAGGCCGTCGCCGACGTCATCCTCAACCAGCTTTACCGCTTCACGCCCCTGCAAACGTCGTTCGGCGCCAACATGGTGGCGCTGAACGGCGGCAAGCCGGAAGTGCTGACGCTGATCGACATGCTGAAGGCCTTCGTCGGCTTCCGCGAGGAGGTGATCAGCCGCCGCACGAAATACCTTTTGCGCAAGGCGCGCGAGCGCGCCCATGTGCTCGTCGGTCTCGCCATCGCCGTCGCCAACATCGACGAGGTGATCAAGCTGATCCGCACCGCGCCCGATCCGCAGACGGCGCGCGAGCAGTTGATGGAACGGCGCTGGCCGTCCCACGACGTCGCTCCGCTGATCAAGCTGATCGACGATCCGCGCCACCGCATCAACGAAGACGGCACCTACAATCTCTCCGAGGAACAGGCGCGCGCCATCCTGGATCTGCGGCTGCAGCGCCTGACCGCGCTCGGCCGCGACGAGATCGCCGACGAGCTGAACAAGATCGGCGCCGAAATCGTTGATTATCTTGACATTTTGTCTTCCCGCGCGCGCATCCAGAAGATCGTCAAGGACGAGCTCATCGCCGTCCGCGACGAGTTCGGCACGCCGCGCCGCACCGAGCTCGCCGAGGGCGGGGCGGACATGGAAGACGAGGACCTGATCCAGCGCGAGGACATGGTGGTGACGGTGAGCCATTCCGGCTACATCAAGCGCGTGCCTCTGTCGCTCTACCGGGCGCAGCGCCGCGGCGGCAAGGGCCGCTCCGGCATGTCGACCAAGGAAGAGGATTTCGTCACCCGGCTGTTCGTGGCCAACACGCACACGCCGGTGCTGTTCTTCTCCTCGCGCGGCATCGTCTACAAGGAAAAGGTGTGGCGTCTTCCGGTCGGCAACCCGCAATCGCGAGGCAAGGCGCTGATCAACATGCTGCCGCTCGAGCAGGGCGAGCGCATCACCACCATCATGCCTCTGCCGGAGGATGAGGCAAGCTGGGGCGAGCTCGACGTGATGTTCGCCACCACGCGCGGCACGGTGCGCCGCAACAAGCTGTCCGACTTCGTCCAGGTCAACCGCAACGGCAAGATCGCGATGAAGCTGGAGGAAGAGGGCGACGAGATCCTCGGCGTCGAGACCTGCACCGACAACGACGACGTGCTTCTGACGGCCAATTCCGGCCAGTGCATCCGCTTCCCGGTCGGCGACGTGCGCGTCTTTCAGAGCCGCAACTCCGTCGGTGTTCGCGGCATCGCCATGGCCGAGACGGACCGCGTGATCTCGATGTCCATCATCGAGCATGTCGACGCATCGCCTGCCGAGCGCGCCGCCTATCTCAAGCGCGCCGCCGCCGAGCGGCGGCTTGCCGCCGGTACTGTCGGCGAGGAGGAAGAGATTGCGCTGACCAATGAGGAGATCGGCGAGGAAGCCGAGCTTTCCGACGAGCGCTACGAATTCCTCAAGGCGCATGAGCAGCTTGTGCTGACGGTGACCGAATATGGGTACGGCAAGCGTTCGTCGTCCTACGATTTCCGCCTGACAGGCCGTGGCGGCAAGGGCATTCGCGCCACCGATGTCTCGAAAGTGGCCGAGATCGGGCGCCTTGTCGCGACTTTCCCGATCGGCAACGACGATCAGATCATGCTGGTTTCGGACGGCGGCACCGTCATTCGCGTGCCAGTGGAGGGCATACGC
>NZ_RZSL01000154.1:0-11703 GCF_003997355.1 Mesorhizobium sp. M1E.F.Ca.ET.041.01.1.1
GGCCAAGAAGATCGTGCTGCTGCTGATGGCGGCGGGAATGCTGCTCGCGGTGTTCCTCGAAAGCGTTCCGGCGCAGTCCGAGGAGATGAAGCACGACATGTCGGGCATGGCGATGGGCGCCGAGAGCCCCGCTACCGTCGGCTACAAGGCGGCGATGGACAAGATGCACGAGGACATGATGCTCAACTACACCGGCAACGCCGACGTCGACTTCGTCCGCGGCATGATCCCGCACCATCAGGGCGCGATCGACATGGCCAAGGTGGTGCTTGCCAACGGCAAGGATCCGGAAATCCGCAAGCTCGCGGAAGGCGTCATCAAGGCGCAGGAAGCCGAGATCAGAGAGATGCAGGACTGGCTTGCCAAGCATCCGGTGAAGTAACTCCCTCGCCGGGAATCCGGTCGAAGGCGAGGACTTCAGTCTGGATTTCCGGCCACGGCTGTGCTGCGATCCGGCCTCACGCGGAGCAGACCATGTCTTCTGAAATCAGAACCACCACCCTGCCGTCCGGCGAAGCCGTTCTGGTGCTGGGCCAGGGCACCTGGAAGATGGGCGAGGACCGCCGGCGCCGCGCCGACGAGGTCGCGGCGCTGAGGCTCGGCCTGGACCTCGGCATCACCCTGATAGACACGGCGGAGATGTATGCCGGCGGCGGCGCGGAGGAAGTGGTGGCGGAAGCCATCGCCGGGCGCCGCGACGAGACCTTTCTGGTTTCAAAGGTGCTGCCGACCAACGCTTCGCGCACCGGCGTGAAGCGGGCCTGCGAGAACAGCTTGAGGCGGCTTTCCACCGATCGCATCGATCTCTATCTGCTGCATTGGCCGGGCAGCGTTCCCTTGGCCGAAACCCTCGAAGCCTTCGAGGCCTTGAAAGCCGCCGGCAAGATCCGCCACTGGGGCGTCAGCAATTTCGACACCGACGAGATGGAGGAGCTGGTCGGCCTGCCCTCCGGAGGCAACGTCCAGACCAACCAGGTCCTCTACAATCTCTCGCGGCGTGGCCCGGAATTCGATCTCGCGCCCTGGAGCCTTAAGCGCGGCATTCCGCTGATGGCCTATTCGCCGGTCGAGCAGGGCGCGCTCGCCCGCAATGCGAGGCTTGATGCCGTAGCTGCCCGCCACAAGGCCACGGCGGCACAAATCGCGCTCGCATGGGTGATGGCGCAGAAGGGCGTCATCGCCATCCCGAAGGCCAGCCGGCAGGAGCACGTCCGCCAGAACGCCGCCGCGCTCGACATCAAGCTGACCAAAGAGGACTTTGCCGATCTCGACCGCGCCTTCCCGCCGCCGACGCGCAAGCGCGGGCTGGAGATGATCTGAGGCCGAACCTCACCGAAAATTGCGACCGAACAGAGAGCAAGCATTGGAACGAATCTCAGCCGGGTCTCATCACACGACCTATGAAATCGGAGACATGAGGGTTACCTCGCTGCGGGACGGGTATGTCGACATGCCGGTCCGGCGGCTGCGGCAGCCGGGAGACAAGCCTTTCGGCGCCGATTTCCCATCGTGGGTGCCGCTCTTCGACGGCGCGCTCAGATTATCGGTCAATGCCTTTGCCATCGACGACGGCCGTGAAATCACGCTGATCGATACCGGGTCCTCGAACGCCTGGCACCCGACGATGGGGTTTCTGCCGCAGGCGTTGAGCGAGGCGCGGATCGCAATCGATCGGATCCGCACGGTTGCGTTCACTCACACGCATCTCGACCATATCCACGGGCTCGTCCTTTCCGACGGCGAGGACGGTTTCCCGCAGCTCTCCCGCCTGCTTGTCCCGCGGCCGGAGGTCGACATGTTCCGGGCAGTGGCAAGGCTGCAGCGCTTCCATGATCGAGCCCAGCCCTTCGACGCCGGGCAACGCCTGAGCACGGATATCGAGACGATCGCCATTCCCGGTCACGAAGTCGGTCACACATGCTTTCGCGTTGTGAGTGGGGGCGAGACACTGTTGATCTGGGGCGACACCGTGCATGTGCCGTCGCTTCAGTTCGATCGCCCGGAGATCGCATGGGAGTTCGACGCCGACCAGGCGCAGGCGCGTGCAAGCCGGTTGCGAATACTGGGCCTTGCTGCCGACAACGGCCATTTCGTTGCAGGCGCGCATCTCGATTCACCCGGCGTTGGTCGGGTTTATCGAACCGAAACAGCTTTCCGCTTCGAACCTGTCTAGAGGTCAATGCATGTCGCGCAAAAGTGTGCAGCGGTTTGCGAAAACGACATGCATAAAAACTAAAGACTTAAGGCGCGTCGCCTGAATCCGTTTCAGCGCGACACGCTTTAGTCGCTTGCCGGCAGCCCAAGCCGCATGCGCATCCTGCCCAGCGCTCGCGAAAATACGCTGGCATCGTCAGCGGCGCGGGCAAGCGTGAGTGCACCCTGGATGGCGGCGACGGTTTCCTCGGCTAGCTCGGTTGCCTTGGCTCGTTCATGGCCAACTTGGGTCAGCGCCTCGGCAAGCTGCGTGACCCAGCGGCCGAAATAGTCCCTTATTTGGCCGGCGAAGAGGTCGCGGGATTCATCCAGCGCGAAGGCGCCGATGAGGCAAATCCGGCGCCCCGAGCGGAAGTAGCTGTCGGTCGCATCGAGCATCTGCCCGATCCCCGTTCTTGGATCTGAGTTGTCGCGCAAGGGCGCAAAGACATTGTCCTCGAACCAGCCATCGATATGGGCAATGACGGCTCTCGCCATCTCTTCCTTGCCGCCGGGAAAGAAGTGGTAGAGGCTTCCCTTGCCGAGCCCTGTCGCCTCGCCGATCAAGGCCAGGCTGGCGCCCTCATAGCCATGCTCGCGGAAAACCTCGGCCACGATCCCCAGCAACTGGTCGCGATCCGGAGCGATGCGCCGCATCCATTCGTCCTAAAGCCCGAGTTCCGAGAGGCCGGGATGGTCGTCCGGACGGCGGCCGAGCGGCCAGTGATACTTCCGCTCGCCTTCAGCGATCGGCATGTCGTTGATGCTCGCCACGCGGCGGCGCATGAGCCCGGCTTCGTCGAACTCCCAATTCTCGTTGCCGTAGGAGCGGAACCAGTGGCCGCTGTCGTCCCGCCATTCATAGGCGAAGCGCACGGCGATGCGGTTGTCGTTCCAGGTCCAGACCTCCTTGATCAGGCGGTAATCCAGCTCGCGCGTCCATTTGCGCTTGAGGAAGCCGACGATCTCGGCGCGGCCGGAAATGAATTCGGCCCGGTTCCGCCAGATGCTGTCCTCGGTATAGGCGAGCGACACCCGCTCCGGGTCGCGGCTGTTCCAGGCGTCCTCGGCGAGCCGTGCCTTCTGCGCTGCTGTTTCGGCCGTGAAAGGCGGCAATGGTGGACGGCTCATGAAAATCTCCTGTCCTCGTTCGGTTGACCGGATATTGTACCGATCGGTACAATTAGTCAACACGGCTTGTGTTCTTTGCGACGCCTCAGGCGGCTGGATCTATCGAATCTCGGTTTTCAGCCTTTCAAAGGCATCCCGGACATATCCCGCCAGCGGATGCCTGGCGTGTTGCTGCTGCCATGTTTCGACGGCCAGGCGCAACGCGACGACTGTCACCAGAGAGACCAGTCGCAGACTGTCGCGCGCTTGGTCCGGCTGCAATTCGCATAAGCCGTCGAAAATGGCTTGCTCGAACTGCAGGTAGCCCGTGTGCCTCCGCGAGCGCAGCGTCTTGCTTTCCCGCATGATCTTGGCCGTCGCCATCATTTGTGATCCCTGGAAACTGCCGATAATATTGAGCAATGCGTCGCGGGCGATGTCGATCGCCGTTCCCGTGGGGGGCTCGGCAAGGATCGATGCTTTGACCACGCTTGCGTGGTTGCCCAGGGATGCAAACAGCACCTCGTCCTTGCTCTTGAAGTAGTGGAAGAACGTCCGGCGCGAGATGCCGGCGGCAGCAGCTATCTCGTCAAGCGTGGTCGCGTCATAGCCATTGGCCAGGAAAGCCTTCAGGCCGGCGTCGGCGATACGGCGGGACGTTTCTCGCCGCTTCCGCTCGCGCAGGCCTTCCGGTTTTGGCGCATCGTTCATGGAGCGCTCCTGCCACGACCTTTCCTCAAATGCGACAAGAAATTTGGCTCACATTCAAGTCCCGTCATCACGCCTCGCCATAATGGTGCCATCAATTTATTGCACTGAGTGCAATTATTGACCGTCCCCCAAAACGCCCCGCCGGGCGCACCCAGACAGAGGCATCCATGGCAGCTTGCTTGCGTTCCCGTCGCGAGGCTCACATCAGTCGTGGCCCGTTCGATCCGCGCGCGTGCCGCGCGGATCACCGCGTAATATGGCCGTTTGTGCTGGTCTTGAGCATGCTCGCGGTCGGCTGCGCGTCCGCGCCCCTGGATCAGGTAGGCTCGCTGCAATCCTATGACGAGTTGAAACCGTCGGACGGTTTGTTGGCCCGCTCACTAATGCGGGTGAGCAAGGACGACGTGCTTGCGGCAAAGACCGTTCGGATCATTCCGACGGGCTTCTCGCAGTCCGCCGGCGGAAGATCGACATTGTCCCAAGCGCAGCGCAGCCTTGTCACCAACGCTGTCGACAGGACGCTCTGCTCGGGCTTGAGCCAGCGCTTCCCTGTGGTCGATCTGACCGAGCCCGCCGACCTGACGGTCCATGCCATGGTGACGCACGTGACGCCGACGAACGCTTTGGCGGTCGGCGTTTCGAAAGTCGCCTCAACGGCGGTTTCCGTCGCGCTGCCTGAAATGCGGGTCCCGGTTCCTCGTCTGCCAATCGGATTGGGCAGCCTGTCGCTCGAAGCCGAAGCGATCGGCGACAACGGCAAACAGGCGGCGGCGATGATCTGGGGGCGCGGCGCCAACGCCTTGCTGGATTCCGGCCGGGTCGCCCGCGAGGGCGACGCCTACGACCTGGCGGCGAAGTTCGGCGACGATTTCAGCAAGCTCCTGGTCACCGGCAAGACGCCGCTGAACAAGCTGCCATCGCTGCCGACGAGGGCGGAATTGCGCGCCATGGTCGGCGGCGGGCCGAAATATCCCGCCTGCAAGGCCTTCGGCAAATCGCCCGGTCTCGTTGGCTTCGTCGGCGATCGGATGGGATTGCCGCCGGCCTGGACCGACAAGGGAGCCGCGGTACGCGACGACTGAGGCGGGTGATACAAGTGCAGAAGAAGTCCCCGATGCCGCTTTCAGCTTTTCAACAAGGCAGAAGGATGCGTTTCCTTTGGCTGGTTGCTCCCGTCGTCCTGGCGCCGGCCCTGCTTGCGGAGAGTGGGTGGCGCAAGGCAGCACCTTTCGCGAAATGCTGGAATTTGCGGGTACCGTGCTGATCCTCATCTGTATCGGCGGCCGCTGCTGGGCATCGCTGTATGTTGGCGGACGCAAGAACCGTGAACTCGTCACAACCGGCCCCTATGCCTATACGCGCAACCCGCTTTATTTCTTCTCGGCCCTTGGACTGGCCGGCGTCGGGCTGACATTCGGGTCGCTGATCCTTTCGGCGTTTCTCTTTGCCTTCACCTATCTAGTCTTTTCCTATGTCGCGACGCGCGAAGCGATCACGCTGGACGCCATCTTTGGCGAGGCCTATTGGCGCTATTGTCAAAGCGTGCCGGCCTTCTTTCCCCGTCTGTCGCGCGATTACGACGACGTCTTGGGCCCGTCTCCCGTCACCTTCGACTCGGTGGCGCTGAGGCGGACCGCCATCGACAGCTCTTACTTCCTTGTGGCGATACTGGCGGTCGAATTGCTCGGCTGGCTCCAGTCGGCAAGGCTGGTGACGCCGATGTTCCGAGTGTTTTGATTACCGGTCCGCCAGCCCCTTCAGCCGATAGAGCGCCTCCAGCGCCTCGCGCGGCGTCATCTCGTCCGGATTGATCGCGCCGAGCGCGTCGCCCAGCGCATCGCTCTTCACCGGCTTCGGCGCTTCGCGCTTCACCGCCACGGAAAACAGCGGCAGGTCGTCGACCAGACGGTTGGTCTTGCCAGAGACTTCGCCTTCCTCGAGCTGGTGCAGCACTTGCCTAGCGCGCGCCACCACGGCTTCCGGCAGGCCGGCGAGCCGCGCCACCTGCACGCCGTAGGAGCGGTCGGCTGCACCCTTGCCGACTTCGTGCAGGAAGACGACGTCGCCTTCCCATTCCTTGACCCGCATGGTGACGTTATGAAGTCGGGGGAGCTTGCCCGCCAGCGCCGTCATCTCGTGGAAATGCGTGGCGAAGATCGCCCGGCAGCGGTTCTTCTCATGCAGATATTCGACCGCCGCCCAGGCGATCGACAAGCCGTCGAAAGTCGCCGTGCCCCGGCCGATCTCGTCGAGGATCACTAGCGCCCGCTCGCCCGCCTGGTTGAGGATCGCCGCCGTCTCGACCATCTCGACCATGAAGGTCGAACGGCCGCGCGCGAGATCGTCCGAAGCGCCGACGCGCGAGAACAGCCGGTCGACGACGCCGATATGGGCGCTCTGCGCCGGCACGAAGGAGCCGGTCTGGGCAAGGATGGCGATCAGCGCGTTCTGTCTGAGGAAGGTCGACTTGCCGCCCATATTGGGACCGGTGAGCAGCCAGATCGCGCCGGCCTTCGCCCCGCCTTCCGGGGAGAGGTCGCAGTCATTGGCGACGAACGGGCCTTCGCCCGAACGCCTGAGCGCCTGTTCGACGACTGGATGCCGGCCGCCGGCAATCTCGAAAGCGAGGCTGGCATCGACCGCCGGCCGGCACCAGCCCTCGCTTTCGGAAAGAAGGGCCAGCGCCGCCGACACGTCGAGCACTGCGAGTGCCTCGGCGCCGGCGCGGATGCTGTCGGCCTCGCCGACCACCTCCGCCGTCAGCCGGTCGAAAGTGGCAAGCTCGATGCCCAGCGCCTTGTCTGCGGCGTTGGCGATCTTCGATTCCAGCTCCGCCAGTTCCGTCGTCGTGAAGCGCATGGCGTTGGCCATGGTCTGGCGATGGATGAACCGCGCCTTCGCCGCGTCGCTGCCGGTCATCACGCCATGATGGTTGGCGGTGACTTCGATGTAATAGCCGAGCACATTGTTGTGCCGGATCTTCAGTGAGCGGATGCCGGTCTCCTCGACCAGCGAGCGTTCCAGCCCGGCGATCACCTTTCGCGACTCGTCGCGCAATGCCCGCATTTCGTCGAGCTCGGCATTGTAGCTCGACCGCACGAAGCCGCCGTCGCGTTTGATCAGCGGCAGTTCGTCGTCGAGCGCCTCGCTGAGATGGCGGGCGAGCGCTTCGGGCAAGGCCTTGATCGCCGCCAGCGCCGCGCCGAGTTCGGCGGGCAGGGCCGTCGTCGCGAACAGCGCGGCGATCGCGACCGCCGCCTCGAAACCGGCGCGCAGCGCGCCGAGATCGCGCGGGCCGCCGCGATTGAGCGCCAGCCGCGACAGCGCCCTCGGCATGTCGGCAACGCTTTTCAGGCTCGTCCGCAGGCCTTGGCAGAGCCGCGTCTCGGCGCGGAAGAACGAGACCGAATCCAGCCTTGCGGAAATCGCCGCCGGGTCGGTCAGTGGCGCCATCAGCCGGTCGGCGAGCAATCTCGCGCCGCCGCCGGTCACCGTGCGGTCGATCGCCTTGAACAGCGAGCCGTCGCGGCTGCCTGACAGCGTGCGCAACAGCTCCAGATTGGCGCGCGTCGCCGGATCGATGAACAGCGTCGAGCCGCTCTCCTCGCGCTCGGGTCGCGACAGCGGCGGCCGCTCGGCCTTCTGCGTTTTCTCGACATAGGCAATGGCGCCCGAGATCGCCGACAATTCGGCGCGCGAGAACGTGCCGAAGCTGTCGGGCGTCGCCACCTCGAAAAAGCGGGCGATGCGGCCGGTGGCCGATGCCGAATCGAACAGCGACGGCGGCTGCGGGTTGGCGACCCGCCCGAGCACGTCGAAGACCGGCCGCAATTCCGGGTCGTGGAACACCGGTTCGGCGACGATCAGCTCGCGCGGATCGACGCGGAAGATGTCGGCAAGCAGCCGTTCGGCCGTGGTTTCCGCCACGCGGAACGCGCCGGTCGAGATGTCGATCCAGGCCAGCGCGAAGCTGCCTTGGCTGGCCGCATTGCCGCCCTTCACCCGTCCCAGAGCCATCAGGTAGCTCGATTCAGAGGGCGCCAGCAGCTTGTCCTCGGTGATGGTGCCGGGCGTGACCAGCCGTACCACGTCGCGGCGCACCACCGATTTCGAGCCGCGCTTCTTGGCTTCCGCCGGGTCCTCGATCTGTTCGCAGACGGCGACGCGAAAACCTTGCGCGATCAACTTCTGCAGGTAGTCGTCCGCCGCATGCACCGGCACGCCGCACATCGGAATGTCGTGGCCCTGGTGTTTGCCGCGCCGGGTCAGCACGATGCCGAGTGCCTGGCTCGCCTTTTCGGCGTCGTCGAAGAACAGCTCGTAGAAATCGCCCATGCGGTAGAAGAGCAGCGAATCCGGGTTCGCCGCCTTGATCTCGATATACTGCTCCATCATCGGCGTGACGGTGCCCACGGCGGGCGCCGGCGTCGTCGTCTCCTGGGCGTCGGTATCGGTCGGCATGTGCATGTTCATGCTTCGACGCTAGCAGAAGTGGCAGTGCGGTTTAATGCCGGCGCCTCGAAAAGCAGGGGAAAGCGCGAGCTATGCTGCCAGCCGGCTGCCAACTGAGCCGCCGCATTGCCTTGTCCGCCCGCGTTGAAGCAGCTTCGCCGGGCTTGGCGGTTTACAGCGGCCGCGTGTAGCCTTAATCCGGAATGCCATAAGAAAGCACCCGTCCCAAGCGGTGCCGCACAGGTGAGGAAATCGAAAGCATCATGGCCAAGAAAACCGAAAGCAGCGGGCCCTCCGTCAGCGCGCAGGAGGCGCTGGAATTCCACGCCATGGGGCGGCCAGGCAAGCTGGAGATCGTCGCCACCAAGCCGATGGCAACCCAGCGCGATCTCAGCCTCGCCTATTCGCCGGGTGTGGCCGTTCCCGTGCGCGCCATCGCTGAAGACCCGAGCCGCGCCTTCGACTACACGGCGCGAGGCAACATGGTCGCCGTCATCTCCAACGGCACCGCCATCCTAGGCCTCGGCAATCTCGGCGCGCTGGCCTCGAAGCCGGTGATGGAAGGCAAGGCGGTGCTGTTCAAGCGCTTCGCCGATGTCGATTCGATCGATCTCGAGGTGGCGACGGAGGATGCCGACGAGTTCATCAACTGCGTGCGCTTCCTCGGCCCCTCCTTCGGCGGCATCAACCTCGAGGACATCAAGGCGCCGGAATGCTTCATCATCGAACAGCGCCTGCGCGAGCTGATGGACATCCCGGTCTTCCATGACGACCAGCACGGCACCGCCATCATCTCGTCCGCCGGGCTGCTCAACGCGCTGGAGATCACCGGCCGCGACATGAAGACCACGAAGATGGTCTGCAACGGCGCGGGCGCCGCGGGCATAGCCTGCATCGAACTGATGAAGGCGATGGGTTTTTCGCCGGAGAACATCACCCTCTGCGACACCAAGGGCGTGGTCTACCAGGGCCGTACCGAGGGCATGAACCAGTGGAAGTCGGCGCATGCGGTCAAGACCGAGGCGCGCAGCCTCGCGGAAGCGCTGGACGGCGCCGACGTCTTCCTTGGCCTCTCAGCCAAGGGGGCGCTGACCACCGCGATGGTGCAGTCGATGGCGAAGAACCCGATCATCTTCGCCATGGCCAATCCCGATCCGGAGATCACGCCCGAGGAAGTGGGCGAGATCCGCACCGACGCCATCATGGCGACCGGCCGTTCGGATTACCCGAACCAGGTCAACAATGTGCTTGGCTTTCCCTATATCTTCCGTGGCGCGCTGGATGTCCGCGCCACCACCATCAATGACGAGATGAAGATCGCCGCGGCTCGCGCGCTGGCGGAGCTGGCGCGACAGGACGTGCCGGACGACGTCGCCGCCGCCTATCAGGGCAACCGGCCGAAATTCGGCCCCAACTACATCATCCCGGTGCCGTTCGATCCGCGCCTGATCTCGGCAATCCCGCTCGCGGTGGCCAAGGCCGCGATGGACTCCGGCGTTGCCCGCAAGCCGATCCTTGACCTCGACCGCTACGCACAGGAGCTTTCGGCGCGCCGCGATCCGATCGCATCCACGCTGCAGCGCATCTACGATCGCGTCCGCCGCCAGCCCAAGCGCATCGTCTTCGCCGAGGGCGAGGAGGAGCAGGTGATGCGCGCTGCCGTCTCCTATGTGAACCAGAAGCTCGGCACCGCAATCCTTCTCGGGCGCGACGACGTCATCAAGGAGAACGCCAGGAACGCCGGCATCGACTTGAACAAGCAGGGCCTCGAGATCATCAATGCCCGGCTGTCGCGCCGCAACGCGATCTATACCGACTATCTCTACGAGCGAATGCAGAGGAAAGGTTTCCTGTTCCGCGACTGCCAGCGCCTGATCAACAACGACCGCAACCATTTCGCCGCCTGCATGGTGGCGCTTGGCGATGCCGACGGCATCGTCACCGGTGTGACCCGCAACTATTCGACCGCTCTCGACGACATCCGCCGCGTCATCGACGCCAAGCCCGGTCACCGCGTCATCGGCGCCTCGATCGTTCTGGCGCGCGGCCGCACCGTGATGATCGCCGACACCGCAGTGCACGACATGCCCAACGCCGAGCAGATCGCCGACATCGCCGAGGAGGCTGCCGGCTTCGCCCGCCGCATGGGCTATGAGCCGAGGCTCGCCATGCTTGCCTATTCCACCTTCGGCCATCCGCAGGGCGAGCGCTCGGAGCGGATACAGGAGGCGGTACGCATCCTCGACAAGCGCCGCGTCGACTTCGAATATGATGGCGAGATGGCGGCCGACGTGGCGCTGAACCCCCGCGCCATGGCGCAATATCCGTTCATCAGGCTCACCGGTCCGGCCAATGTGCTGGTGATGCCGGCGTTCCACTCGGCCTCGATCTCGACCAAGATGCTGCAGGAACTCGGCGGCTCGACCGTCATCGGCCCGCTGCTCGTCGGCTTGAACAAGCCGGTGCAGATCGTCTCGCTCAACGCCAAGGATTCAGACATCGTCAACATGGCCGCGATCGCGGCCTACACGGCGGGGAATTGACGAGCAGCCGGCGCGTAAACGGCCCTGCATGGATGGAACAAAAAGGCCCGCGGCGATGCCGCGGGCCCTTCCATGTGAGATCGCAGCTTCGATCAGAACGAGCGCTGGAAGCGGACGATGCCGCCGACGCTGTTCTTCTTGTCGGCCTTGGTCCAGTTGACGGCCGAGGTGCCGTCGCCGAAGTGGCCGAAATGATCCCAGTCGACTTCGGTCGTGATCGTGAAGCCCGGAACGATGGTGTAGGCGACGTTGGCTGCGAGCGCGTAGTTCTTGTCGTCGTCAGCCGACGCCTGGAGGTTGAACGCCGTCTTCTCGTTGAACTTGTAGGTGCCGCCGCCCCAGACAGCCCAGTTGCCGCCCCACGGCTTGTAGAAGCCGCGGCCGTGAGCGTCGATGACGTTGCCGGCATCGTCGGTGAGGTTGTCGTCGGTGCCGTAGCCGCCCATGATGAACAGCGTCAGTTCCTTGGTGACATTGACATCCAGGCGAACCTTGCCGGCCACTTCCTCGTAGTTGCTGTCATAGGCCACGACGCCGGTGACCGCGCCCCAGTCGCCTTTGTACTTCACGCCGCCGACGACATGCGGAACGTAGCTGTCGATCGTGCCGGATATGCCCGAGCCGTCCGAGCCCTCTTCGAGCGAGACCACGCCCGAGAAGCCGTTTCCGGCGTCGAAGTAGTACTGGACGACGT
>NZ_RZSL01000155.1:0-11683 GCF_003997355.1 Mesorhizobium sp. M1E.F.Ca.ET.041.01.1.1
AGGGGGCAAAGGCTGCGAAGGCCGAAGCAGCTTCTGCCGAACCGGCGGATGAAGCCGCCGCCGACCTCGCGCGGCTGCGCGAATTGATGGCGGAGCTCGCCGCCGCGCAGGGCGAGACGCCGCTGATCCTGCCGTCGGTCGACCGCAATGCGGTCGCGGCCGTCGTGCAGGACTGGACCGGCATCCCGACCGGACGCATGCTGTCCAGCCAGACCGAAAAAGCCCTCAGGCTTGCGGCCACTTTGTCCGAGCGCGTGGTCGGCCAGGACCATGCGATGGAGATGATCGCCAAGCGCGTGCAGACCAGCCGCGCCGGCCTCGGCGCGCCGGAAAAGCCCGTGGGCGTGTTCCTGCTTTGCGGCCCCTCGGGCGTCGGCAAGACCGAAACCGCGCTGGCGCTGGCCGAGACGCTCTATGGCGGCGAGCAGAACCTGATCTCGATCAACATGTCCGAGTTCCAGGAAGCGCATACGGTCTCGACGTTGAAGGGCGCGCCGCCCGGCTATGTCGGCTACGGCAAGGGCGGCATCCTGACCGAGGCGGTGCGCCGCAAACCCTATTCGGTGATCCTGCTCGACGAGGTCGAGAAGGCCCATCCCGACGTGCACGAGATTTTCTTCCAGGTCTTCGACAAGGGCATGATGGACGACAGCGAGGGCCGGCGCATCGATTTCAAGAACACGCTGATCCTGCTCACCTCCAATGTCGGCTCCGACGTCATCATGGACCGCACGAAGAACGGCACGGTGCGGACCGGGATCGACGATCTCGACACCGCGTTGCGCACGCCACTGCTGAAAGTATTTCCGGCGGCATTCCTGGGTCGGGTGGTGACCATTCCCTACTATCCGCTGTCGGATTCGATGATCGAGGCGATCACCCGGCATCAGTTCGCCAAGATCGCGCGGCGCCTCAGGGCGACCAACGACGCCGAGCTGGTGATCGGCGACGGCGTCATGGACCTGGTCAAGGCACGCTGCACCGAGATCGAATCCGGCGGCCGCATGATCGACGCCATCCTCACCAACACGCTGCTGCCGGAGCTCAGCCGCGGCGTGCTCAACCGCTCGCTCGAGGGCGCGAAGATGACGAAGGTCACCGTCGGCGCATCGGCGGAAGGGTTCACCTACTCCTTCGAGTAGCGGGCTTGGGGCGCAAAAAAATTCGGCGCCATGTCACATTGGGCGGAGCCTCGCTCGTCTTGAGGTCGGAACCAACGAAAGGAACCGACCATGACTGCCAGACTTGACCCCCTTGCCGCCGCGCCATCGCTGATGAAGGAATGGCATCGCGCCTCGCTTGCCATCGCGTCCAGCCTCGATCCGGCTCTCGCCGAGCTCATCGAGATACGTTCCTCCCAGATCAACGGCTGCGCCAACTGCATCAACTTGCACACCACCTACGCCCGCGAACGCGGAGAGACCGAGCAGCGCGTCTACCTGCTGGCGGCCTGGCGCGAGGCGCCGTGCTATACCGACCGCGAGCGCGCAGCGCTCGGCTGGACCGAGGCGCTGACGCGCATCAGCGAAGGCCATACGCATGTGGCTGCCTACGAGGCGCTAAAGGACCATTTCACCGAGGAGGAACGGGTGAAACTCACGTTGATGATCAACATAATCAACGGCTGGAACCGCATCGCGGTCGGCTTCGGCGGCTTCGTCGACCCGGCGGCCCTGAAAGCCGCCAATGCGAAGGCCTCCAACAAGGCGGCCGCCGCTTGACGGCGGGGCCGGCATCAAAGGGCGCGGCGGCGGTGTTCGAGCCGCTGCGCCCGAAGCTCATGCGGGTCGCCTACCGCATGCTGGGCTCGGTGGCCGACGCCGAGGACATGGTGCAGGAGGCTTTCGTCCGCTGGATGGGGGCCGACCGCGCCGAGGTGCGTGAGCCCGAGGCGTTCCTGCGCCGCACGGTCACCCGCCTCTGCCTCGACCAGCTCAAATCCGCGCGCCACCAGCGCGAAACCTATGTCGGCTCCTGGCTTCCCGATCCCGTTGTCGAAGACGACGAACCGGATGACGTCACCTTGCCACTGATGCTGGCGCTGGAGCGCCTGTCGCCGCTCGAGCGGGCGGCCTTCCTGCTGCACGACGTGTTCGGGCTGCAATTCGAGGAGGTTGCGGCTGAGATCGAGCGTGACCCCGCCGCCTGCCGCCAGCTCGCCGCCCGCGCCCGCAGCCATGTCCAGGAGGGGCGGCCGCGTTTCAAGGTCGAGAAGGAGCGTGGCCTTGAACTGGCCGAGGCTTTCTTCAACGCCTCGCGCAGCGGCGACATGAAGGCGCTCGGCGCAATGTTGAGCGCCGATGTCAGCGCCCATGCCGACGGCGGCGGCAAGCGTCCGGCGGCGATAGAGCCGGTGTTTGGTTTCGACGCGGTCATGAAGCAGTACGAGACTGTTGTCGCCTGGCTTCAGGACAATCGCTCGCAGCTTGTCCGCTTTGGCTTCATCAACGGGTTGCCCGGCTTCGTCACCCTTGAGGCCGACGGCGAGCTGCAGACGACGGCGCTCGACATCGAGGACGGCAAGATCGCCGCGATCTATGTGATGCGCAATCCCGACAAGTTGAGGCATCTGCATTAGCAACCACAACTAGCGGAGAGCTGCCCGCCTGCCGGCGGAACCTTTGTTCCGCTGGCGATTTTGGCTATATGTTTGAGTATCAGAGGCCAAAAGGGTTGCTGCCGATGAAGACGAAAAGCCTTGCGATCTCCGCTCTCGTTTTGGCCACGGCCATTGGCGTTTCCGCCCCGGCATTCGCCGGCCACCGGCATCATGACCGGCTGGTCGAGCAAGAGCGCTACGTTCCGGCCGAGGGCGATCTCATCGACATCCTGTTCGGCGGACCGCGCTATTATGACGTCATGTTGGTCACCACGGCGGCGGGCGCCTGTTCCTACCACCGGACGGGGCCCGACGCGAACGCGCTGAACAAGATCAACGACCATCACTGCGGAAAATAGGCCACCCACACCAGTCTTTCGTTTCGCGTGGCCACCCGGTCGATCGGTCGCGACCGCTTCTGCTTTGCCGCTCCCTTTTGGTTCACCGACCGGTAGGCGAGTCAGTTGCCGTCAGCGGTTGCTTCCGTGCGGGTCTCAAACCATCGCACACATTCGGCCCAAACATTGTATACAATAATAAAGAAAGATGTTGACAATCTGCCGCAGCCGGTTTCCCTTAAGCCATCCGCGCAGCCAATGAGCAAAACACAAGCGCGATAACCAGAAGGGGAATTGCAGATGATCAACCGACGCTCGACTCTGAAATCGATGGTGCTAGGCGCCGTCTCGACCTTGGCCATTGCCGCTGTCGGCATCCCGTCCGCGCAGGCTGAAAACAAGGAACTGAAGATCGGCTTCGTTGGCGTCACCAGCGGCCCAGCCGCCGCCTGGGGCACGTCGAACGTGCGCTCGATGCAGACGCGCGCCGCCTGGCTCAACGAAAAAGGCGGCGTCAAGATCGGCGACGACACTTACAAAATCAACATCGTCACCTTCGACGACCAGAAGGATCCCAAGCGCGCCATCGCCGGCATGGAGAAGATGGCGCAGGAAGGCATCCACTATGTCGTCGGGCCGAATGTCGATGACGGCGCCGCCGCGGTGCGCCCCGTCGCCGAGGCCAACGGCATCATTTATTTCCCCTATGCCTTCCCGAAAGCCCTTTACCAGAAGCCGGCCTCGAACGCCGTGCTCGGCATGATCGCCAACTACCAGTCGGGCCCGGCGATCTACAAATATCTCAAGGAAAACAAGGGCGTGAAGACGATCGCCTTTGTCGCCGCGAACGAATCCGACCCGCTCAGCCAGCGTGACAGCGGCGTCGAGGCGGCCAAGGCGCTCGGGCTCGACGTCGTCGCCCAGAACGACACTTACCAGAACGACACCCGCGACTTCACGCCGGTGCTGACGCCGATCGTCGCGCTGAAGCCTGACCTGCTGGTGCTGTCCGGCGTGGCGCCCGCCAACGCGCCGCTGCTGATCCGCGCCGCCCGCGAGCTCGGCTTCGAAGGCCTGATCTCGACCGAGACGGCGCAGGACGCCAAGGTTCTGGAAGAGGGCGCCGGCGAATACGCCAATGGCTTCATCTCCGTCGGCGGCGCCTCGACGCCGGAGATCGCCTCGGATGAGATGAAGGAGTTCGTCGCCCGCTACACCAAGATGTTCGGCGAGTACAACGACGAGTCCAACACCAAGGTCTACGCGCTGGAATACATCCTCGACACGCTGAAGGCCAATCCGGCGGCTATCAACGACGTCGCGGAATTCAAGAAGACCATGGACACCTTTTCGGCGCCCAACCCCTTCCTGAAGGGCGACGCCAAGCTGAGCTATGTCGGCTCGACCTCGTTCGGCCAGAAGCGCCAGCTCGCCGTGCCGATGGTGGTCAACGAATATAAGGACGGTGCTTTCCAGACCCTGTTCGTCGGTTCCGTCGACTAGGGTCAGGTTCCTAAGGTTACTTCCTCCCGAATGCCGGGGGTCCGGGCGATGCTCGGACCCCGCGGAAGATCGAAGGTATCCATGGAACAGGTTATCGCCAACGGATTGTATCTCGGTGCCCAGTATGCGCTGATCGCGCTGGGCCTCACCCTGATCTTCGCCCTGATGAACGTGCTCAATTTCGCCCACGGGCAGATGTACGTTTTGGGCGGGTTCATCACCTACACCATCTACGGCCAGCTCGGCCTGCCTTTCGTCGTGGCGCTGCTGGCGTCCGGTGTGACGCTCGCCGTGATCGGCGCGCTGATGGAGAAATTCCTCTTCCGCACCGTCATCAGGCGCAGCCTGCGCGAGGAAAGCACGATGCTGCTCGCCGCGGCGACAGCCTTCTTTTTCGACGCGGTCATCCTAATGTTGTTCGGTGAGAAGCAGCGCGGCGTTCCCAAGATCGTCAAAGGCGTTTTCAACGAGGGCGGCATCATCATGCCTTACGACCGTCTGGTCGTCGGCGCCCTCGCTTTGATCTTCATCGCGGCCTTCGTCCTCTACATGCAGTACAGCCGGGTCGGGCGAGCCATGCGGGCGTTGGCCCAGGATCGCGTCGCCGCGCAATTGATGGGCGTCAAGGTCGATCGCTATTCGATGATCGGCTTTGCCATGGGCGCCATGCTGGCCGGCATCGTCGGCGGCCTGCTGGTCACAATTACCGGCGTCAATTCCGGCATCGGCGGGCCGATCTCGATCAAGGCCTTCCTGATGGTGATGATCGGGGGCGCCGGCGTCGTGGGCGGCGCCATCGCCGGTGGCTTCATTCTCGGCATGATGGAGTCGATCGGCCTTACCGTGTTGCGTCAGTATGGCGACGTCACCTACCTCGCCATCTTTGCTGCGCTGATGGTGTTCCTGTCGATCCGCCCCAACGGGTTGATGGGCAAGCCGTGGGGTTGATCGTGCCATGACGCATCCTGCCATGATGCTCAGCGTGAAGATCGCCTCGGTCGCTGTCTTCCTGGCGATCGTCTTTTTCGCCGTGCCGGTTCTGATCGCGGCGAGCGGCCGCACCGACCTCTATTACACGCTTACCTCCGTGGCGCTGCTCAGCATCGCCAGCGCCGGCGTGTGGCTCACCTTCTATATCGGCCGGATCAATATCGGCCAGGGCGCCTACGCGCTGATGGGCGGCTATGTGTCGGCCATCCTCGTAATGAACCACGGCTGGTCGTTCTGGCCGACGCTGCCGGTCGCGGGCCTGTTCTGCGCGGCAGCAAGCGTGCTCATCGGCCTGCCGATCCTGCGCCTGCGCGGGGTCTACTTCGCCATGGTGACGCTGACGCTGACCGAGGTCGCGCGGCTCCTGGCGTTGGCACTGCCGATCACCAACGGCGCCAAGGGCATCGTCAGCATCCCGCTGCCCGGCGCGCTCTCGGTCTTCGGCCTCACCATCATTCCCGATTTCGCCACGTTGCAGAATCCCCGCCTGGCCTTCTACCTGCTGGCGGTCACGCTCATGGTGGTCTGCTTCGCGGTGATGTACCGGCTGGTTCATTCGCGTATCGGCAAGCTCTGCCAATCGCTGCAGCAAAACGAGGAGCTGGCCTCGTCCATCGGCGTCAACATCGCCTATCTGCGCGTCATCGCCTATGCGGTGTCGTCCTTTTTTGGCGGTGTTGCCGGCGCCATCTTCGCCGCCATCTCGCAATCGATCTATCCGTCGAGTTTCACCGTCACCGATTCCGTCAACTTCATGCTGAATTGTTTCCTCGGCGGTCTTGGCTACGTGTTCGGGCCGATGCTCGGCACGCTGGTGCTCTATTTCGGCTGGGACCTGCTCTTCCAGACCGGCGAGTTCCAGCTCCTGATCTACTCGGGCCTGATGATCGTGCTGATGCTTGTCTTACCCAATGGACTGCTCAGCCTCGCCCTCCCGAGCCGGAAGAGTTGAGCCATGGCTGACATGCTCGAAGTCTCAGGCCTGACGAAACGCTTCGGCGGTCTTGTCGCCGTCAACAACGTTTCCTTCTCTGTGCGCGAGAAGGAAATCCTCTCGGTCATCGGCCCCAACGGTGCCGGCAAATCGACGCTGTTCAAGCTGATCTCGTCGTTCCTCAGGCCGACATCCGGCGAAGTGCGCCTGAAGGGGGAGCGTATCTCGAACCTCGCGCCGCACATCGCCGCCCGCAAGGGCGTCGTGCGAACCTTTCAGGAAACGACGATCTTCAAGAATATGAGCGTGCGCGACAACGTCATTATCGCTCACCATTTGCGTTCAAGGGCGAACCTGTTCGGCTTCTTCCTCGGCACGGGCACGGCCAAGGCCGACGAGGCGGCCTTCGGCCAATCTGCCGACGAGATCCTGGCGCTGCTCGGCCTGGCCTCGCTTGCCGGCGAGACCGCCCACAACCTGCCGCACGGCCATTTGCGGGCGCTTGGCATCGCCATCGGCCTCGCCACGAACCCGTCGATCCTGCTGCTGGACGAGCCTTTCGCCGGCATGAACCACGACGAGACGATGCGCATGGTGGCGATGGTGCGGCGCCTGCGCGATCTCGGCCTCACCATCCTGCTCGTCGAGCATGACATGCCGGCGGTGATGAAGATCTCGGACCGCATAGTGGTCCTCAATTTCGGGCAGAAGATCGCCGAGGGAACGCCACCGGAAATCCAGGCCAACGAGAAGGTCATCGAAGCCTATCTCGGCAGCGAAGACGAGGCGATCGGCCTATGAACCAGATCCTGAACTTCGCCGGCGTCGAGCTCTATTACGATCACGTCTATGCGCTGAAAGGCGTCTCCCTCGAGGTCAACCAGGGCGAGACTGTTGCGCTGATCGGCGCCAACGGCGCCGGCAAGTCGTCGATCCTTCGCGCCATCACCGGTCTGAACAGGATCAGGTCCGGCGAAATCCATTACAACGGCAAGCGCATCGACGGCGCGGCGCCGGACGAGATCGTCAAGATGGGCATCGCCATGGTGCCGGAAGGGCGGCGCGTCTTCCCCTTTATGACAGTCAGGGACAACCTCCTGATGGGCGCCTTCACGCGCTCGAGCAAATCCGAGATCGCGGCGACGATGGAGATGGTGCTGGGTCGCTTCCCCCGGCTGAAGGAGCGTTTCTCGCAGGCCGCCGGCACGATGAGCGGCGGCGAGCAGCAGATGCTGGTCATCGGCCGCGCGCTGATGGCGAAGCCGAAGCTCCTGCTGCTCGACGAGCCGTCGCTCGGCGTCGCGCCCAAGCTCGTCCAGGACATCGCCCGCTCGATCGTCGCCATCAACCGCGACGAGAAAGTCAGCGTCCTCCTGGTCGAGCAGAATTCCCGCATGGCGCTCCGCATTTCGCAGCGCGCCTACGCGCTGACCACCGGCAGCGTCGCGCTGAGCGGCAACTCCGCCGAATTGCTGAGCGACGACCGGGTCAAGCGTCTTTATCTCGGCGGTGAGATCTGAGGCTGATTTTAATGCGCATACTCGTCATCAACCCCAACACGACGGCGTCGATGACCGCCAAGATCGGTCAGGCCGCGGCGAGCGTCGCCTCGGCGGGCACCGAGATCGTCGCCGTCAATCCGGCAGACGGTCCGCCGAGCATCGAGGGCTATTTCGACGAGGTCTTCGCCATTCCGGGCATCATCGCCGAGATGGGCAAGGCGCCGGCGGCGGACGCCTATGTGATCGCCTGCTTCGACGACACCGGGCTCGATGCCGCGCGTTGCGTGACGGAAGCTCCGGTCATCGGCATCGGCGAGGCGGCCTTCCACCTCGCCAGCCTCGTCGCCGGCAAGTTCAGCGTCGTCACCACGCTTGCCCGCTCGGTTCCCGCCATCGAGCACAATCTGGCGAAATACGGCCTCGCCTCGCGCTGCGCCAAGGTGCGCTCGTCGGAGGTCGCCGTGCTCGACCTCGAACAGCCCGGCTCGAATGCAAGGCACAAGATCTCGGACGAAATCGCGCGCGCCATCCGCGAGGATCACGCCGAGGCGATCGTCCTTGGCTGCGCCGGCATGGCCGACCTTGCGCACAGCCTGTCGGAGGAGCACGGCGTCCCCGTGCTCGACGGCGTGGTCTGCGCGGTCACGCTGGCCGATAGCCTGTTCAAGGTCGGCTTGAGGACATCGAAGGTAGGCGGCTATGCCGCCCCGCGCGGCAAGCGGTTCGCTGGCATATTTGCGTCTGCATCGCCGATGGGCGCTGGTTCGCCGGGCTAGCGTTGGCCCTAGGAGATCGGATGCCTCGGGATTGACCGGGGCGCGAGCGCCATTAGATTGGACCGGCCGCTGGCGATTTGGGGGCAGATCAGGCCGGATAGGGCCTGCGCATTGAAAACATGTTGACGGTACTCAGGGAAGACGATCGCGACGACAGGCCGGCAGCGCGCTGGTCGCCGATCTATTATGGCCTCAGAGACGCCATCGTCAGCCATCGACTCGCCCCGGGCACCAAGCTGCCGGAGGACGAGCTGGCCTCGATCTATTCGGTGAGCCGCACTGTCGTCCGCGCTGCCCTGCAAGCGCTTGCCCATGACCGGCTGGCGCGGCTGGAGCCCAATCGCGGCGCCTTCGTCGCCCAACCGTCGAAGATCGAGGCGCGGGAAGTGTTCGAGGCACGCGCCCTGATCGAGCCCAAGGTCGCGGCGCTCGCCGCCAAGGCGGCGGTGCCGTCCGATATCGCGCAGTTACGGGCGCATCTGGAGAAGGAGCACGAGGCGCTGCACGCCGGTCGCGACAGCGACGCCATCATGCTGTCCGCGCGCTTCCATGTCGGCATCGCCGAGATCGCGGCGCATTCGGTTTTCACCAATTTCGTGCGCGATCTCGTCTCGCATTCCTCGCTGATCATCGCGCTCTATTGGAAGCGCCGCGACGCGACCTGCGAGAAGCATGCCCACCATGCGCTGGTCGACGCGATCGAAGCCGGCAACAGCGCCGACGCCGCGGCCCTTATGAACAGCCATCTGGTCGATCTGCTGTCCGGGCTCGACCTCACCGACAAGGTGGAGAAGTCGGACAGCCTGGCGGATCTGCTGCGCGCCTAGCGCACCATGGAACGAGAGGCGATTCGGCTGGATTGCCGAACCGCCTCGGAAGCCGGTTAAAGCATGTCTCCCGAAAGTGGGAACCGGTTTCGGGACAAAGACATGCGTAAAATCAAAAACCTAAAGCGCATGGAGCGAATCTGAAAGATCGCGACGCGCTTTAGGCCGCTGCCGCTTGCGAATAATCCATCAGTTCCAGGTCGGCGATGAGACCGGGTCCGGTCGGCTGCCAGCCGAGATGCGCACGCGTCCATTCGCTCGAGGCCGGCAAGTCCATGGCCGCGAATATTGAAAGCCATCCGAAATGATCCGCTGCCTCTTCCTGTGGGAACGATACCACCGGTACGTTGAGCCCGGCGCCGATCACTTCCGCGATCTCGCGCATGGAAATGCCTTCCTCGGCGACGGCGTTGTAGCGCACGCCGGCTTCCTGCTTGTCCAGCGCCAGACGGTAGAGCCTCGCGACATCGAGCACATGCGCCGCGGACCACCGGTTGCGACCCTCGCCAAGATAGGCCGATACGCCCTTGGCGCGCGTCTGCTCGATCAGCGGTGTGATCAGGCCCTGCTTCACCGTGTCATGCACCTGCGGCAGCCGAACCACCGAGACTTTCACGCCCTTCTCGGCCATCGCCGCGCCGGTAAGCTCCGACAGGATGCGCGGGTTGGCATGGTCGGTGTTGAACACGTCTTCCCTCGCCGGCTGTCCGTGCTCGGCGGAGCCCATGCCGACGCCCGACGTGATGATGAGCAGCCGGTCCGAGCCGGCGAGCGCGTCGCCAAGCGCTTCGATGACGCGCTTGTCCTTCTCGCAATTCGCCACGAAATTCGAGAAATTGTGATCGAAGGCGGTGTGGATCACCGCATCCGATTTCGCCGCGCCGTCGCGCAGGCTGTCGAGGTCTTCGATGTCGCCGCGGTGAGGCTTGGCGCCGGCCGCTGCAAGCGACCGCGCACCGGCCTCGGAGCGGGTCAGGCCAAGCACTTGGTGCCCGGCGGCAAGGAGCTCGGGCACGATTCTGGAACCGATGAAACCGGTCGCGCCGGTAAGGAATACACGCATGGGAGGTCTCCTGTGGTTGTTCGGAGGCCTTTCTTGCGCTATAGCTCATTCTGTTAAAGTAGTGACTTTATCATGGTATAATGACCAACAGGATCGCAATGCCCGTCGAGACGACCAACAAGCTTGGCACCTTTCTTCGCGATCGTCGCATGCGCCTCGATCCCGCCGCCTTCGGCTTCGCCACGGGGCGGCGGCGCACGCAAGGGCTGCGCCGCGAAGAGGTGGCGCAGCGCGCCAATATCAGCCCAACCTGGTATACCTGGCTGGAGCAGGGCAGGGGCGGCGCGCCGTCCGCCGATGTGCTGAACCGCATCGCGACCGGGTTGATGCTGACCGAGCCCGAACGCGAGCACCTATTCATGCTGGGCCTCGGGCGGCCCCCGGAGGTCCGGTACAGAAACGTCGATAGCGTGACGCCGCGCCTGCAGCGCGTCCTCGACGCGTTCGACCGCAGTCCGGCGATCATCAAGACCGCGACATGGGATGTGGTCGCCTGGAACCGCGCCGCGGCGGCGATGCTGACCGACTATTCCAAGCTGCCGCGCGAGCAACGCAACATCCTGCGCCTGATGTTTGGCAACCCGCGCGTGCGCGAGGCGCAGGACGACTGGGAGAGCGTCGCCCGCTTCGTGGTCGGCTCGTTCAGGGCCGATGCCGTCCGCGCCGGCGCCGGCGCCGAGGTTACCGAACTCGTCGAGGAGCTTTCCCGGGCGAGTCCGGAGTTCGCGGCGCTGTGGCGGGACAATGACGTCGTCGCCGCGCATGGCGAAGGCGTGAAGCGCCTGCGGCATCCCGAGATCGGGCTGATCGAGCTGGAATTCTCGGTCTTCGCGGTCGACGGCCGTCCGGAGCTCGGCATGATCGTCTACAATCCGGTTACGCGCGCGGACGCCGAACGCATCCAGTCGTTGATCGAATCCCGCTCCGCAAAATGATGGGCCGCCATGTCCGGCGGCCCGCGACAAAGAGCCGGTGACGGCCGCCTCTGGCGGCCAGCCTGCCGCCGAACGCAAGCCCCAGGCTGGCAAGATCGCTGCCATGGGTTGGCAATGCGCAACTGCGCGGCGTCGGCCAATGGCTTCGAAGGACGGCGAGACGGTCTTGCCGGAACTCAATCCGGTCGTCGTCTGCGACAAGACGCCGGCGGCGCA
>NZ_RZSL01000156.1:0-11543 GCF_003997355.1 Mesorhizobium sp. M1E.F.Ca.ET.041.01.1.1
ATTACTGGCTGCTCCTGATCGGCGCCTCGCTGATCGGTATCGGCTCGGCGATCTTCCATCCGGAATCCTCGCGCATCGCCCGCTTCGCTTCCGGCGGCCGCTTCGGCCTGGCGCAGTCGCTGTTCCAGGTCGGCGGCAATTTCGGCCAGGCGATGGGACCGCTGCTCGCCGCCTTCATCGTCGTGCCGTTCGGCCAGACCAGCATCTCCTGGTTCGCCGTCGGCTCGCTGATCGGCATCATCGTGCTGTGGCAGGTCGGCGGCTGGTACAGCCGGCTGCGCGCTTCGATGGCCACCCGCAAGCAGGTGGCCCACGTCTCGCCCTTCCCGCGCAGCAAGGTGATGTGGGCATTGGCGGTCCTGACGCTCTTGGTGCTGACCAAGAACGCCTATATCGCCTCGCTCTCCAGCTACTACACTTTCTACGCCATCCATAAGTTCGGCGTTTCGGTGCAGATGTCGCAGGTGATGCTGTTCCTGTTCCTTGGCGCTTCGGCGCTGGGCATCCTGCTAGGCGGCCCATTCGGCGACCGCTACGGCCAGAAGGCGATGATCTGGTTCTCCATCGTCGGCGTGCTGCCGTTCACGCTGGCACTGCCCTACGCCAACCTGGAATGGACGATGGTGCTCACCGTGCTGATCGGCCTCATCCTGTCGTCGGCCTTTTCCAACATCGTCGTCTTCGCGCAGGAATTGGTGCCCGGTCGCGTCGGCATGATCGCCGGCATCTTCTTCGGCTTCGCGTTCGGCATGGGCGGCATCGCCGCCGCCGTGCTTGGCGTCATCGCCGATATGAAGGGCATCGACTTCGTCTACCAGATCTGTTCCTACCTGCCCTTCCTCGGCCTGCTGACGGTATTCCTGCCGAATATGAGGGAAGCGCGGAAGGCGCAGGCGGCGGCCAGTTAAAAACCGCCGATCTTCAGGACTCGAATAAGGGCGTGGCAGCTGCCGCGCCCTTATCGATTCCTTCCCATACGCCAGGTGAAAAGCCTGTTAGTGTTCGAAACGCGTGCGCTGGCGACGCTGCCGCAGATAACTCAATGTCTCTGGAGAATGATATGCGCAAGATCGTATTGGCCGTGTTGGGCGTGCTTCTTGTAACCTTGCCGGCTACGGCACGCATCGTTCCTTTTCCGCCGGGTTTCAAGACGCAGTCCGTCGAAACCAACGGCACGAGCCTCTATGTGCGCGTCGGCGGCAAAGGTCCCGCGGTCGTGCTGCTGCACGGCTTTGCCGATACCGGAGACATGTGGGGCGCCGCGGCGGCGGCGCTCGCAAAGGACCATACTGTCATCGTGCCGGACCTGCGCGGCATGGGTCTGTCCGCTCACCCTGAAGCGGGCTACACCAAGAAGAACCAGGCCGTCGACATCGCCGGCGTGTTGGATGCCCTGAAGATCGACAAGGCAGATCTGGTCACGCACGACATCGGCAACATGGTTGGCTATGCGCTTGCTGCGCAATATCCCAAGCGCATCACCAAATGGGTCATCATCGATGCGCCGCTACCCGGAATCGGTGACTGGGAAAAGATCAAGCAAAGCCCGCTGCTTTGGCACTTCAACTTCCGTGGCCCGGATATGGAGCGGCTGGTCGCGGGGCGAGAGCGCATCTATCTCGACCGCTTCTACAACGAACTGTCGGCCGACCCGAAGAAGATCGATGAGGCCACGCGCAAGCACTATGCCAAACTCTATGCACGCCCGCATGCGATGCATGACGCTTTCGAGCAGTTCAAGGCCTTTGACCAGGACGCGATCGACAACCAGGCGATGCTCGCCGCTGGCAGCAAACTGACCATGCCGGTGCTGGCTGTTGGCGGGGAAAAATCCGCCGGCACCACGCAGGCCGATATCTTGCGGCTTGTTGCGACCGATGTCACAGGCGGCATCGTGCCCAACTCCGGTCATTGGATCATGGAGGAAAACCCCGACGCCACCGTCAAGCTGATCACTGGTTTTCTCGCCAGGTAGGCACTGTCCCGCGGACATGTCGATGAAAGTACAAAAGCACCCGCCTGACGGCGGGTGCCTGTCTACGCAACTGGACGATTCTAGGCCTTGAAGAAGGCCAAGAGGTCGGCGTTGATGACGTCCGCATGGGTCGTCGCCATGCCGTGCGGAAAGCCCTTGTAGACCTTGAGCTCACCCTTCTTGAGCAGCTTGATCGAAAGCAGCGCCGAATCCGCGATCGGAACGATCTGATCGTCGTCGCCATGCATGACCAGCACCGGCACGTCGATCTTCTTCAGGTCCTCGGTGAAGTCGGTTTCCGAGAAGGCCTTGATGCAATCGTAATGCGCCTTGGTGCCGCCCATCATGCCCTGGCGCCACCAATTGTCGATAACGCCTTCCGACACCGTCGCGCCCGGACGGTTGAAGCCGTAAAACGGACCGGCGGGAACGTCGCGGAAGAACTGGGCGCGGTTGGCCGTCAGCGCCGAGCGGAAGCCGTCGAACACCTCGATCGGCAGGCCGCCGGGATTGGCTGGGGTCTTGAGCATGATCGGCGGCACTGCCCCGATCAACACGGCCTTGGCGACGCGACCGCCGGAGCCGTATTGCGCGACATAACGCGCCACTTCGCCGCCACCGGTCGAATGGCCGACATGGATGGCATCCTTGAGGTTGAGATGCGCGGTGAGCGCCGCCACATCGGCGGCATAGGTGTCCATCTCATTGCCGGCGTCCGTCTGACTGGAGCGGCCGTGGCCGCGGCGGTCATGGGCGATGACGCGGTAGCCTTTGGAGAGGAAGAACAGCATCTGGGCGTCCCAGTCGTCGCTGCTCAGCGGCCAGCCGTGATGGAACACGATCGGCTGACCGGTGCCCCAGTCCTTGTAGTAGATCTGCGTTCCGTCCTTGGTGGTGATCGTGCCGCTGCCGATCTTGGTCTGCGAAGCTTCAGTCATCTCCATCTCCTTTGTATTTTCGCAATAAATAATATCGCGATAACGAAATGGGTAACGCGATCGAGCACGCTTGTCCACAAAAATATATATCACGATAACATTTTCCGTGGTATATAATCAGTGCTCAGTCGGCAAAGGAACGCGTCGGTGCCTCTTCCCTTGGACAATCAGCTCTGTTTCACGCTTTACGCCACCAGCATGACAATCAATCGTACCTACAAGCCCATGCTGGACGAAATGGGAATCACTTATCCGCAATATCTGGTGCTCAACGCGCTGGGCGAAGCGGACGGCATGTCGGTGGGCAGCATCGCGCACCGGCTCGCCTTGGAATCGAGCACCATCACGCCGCTGGTGAAGCGGATGGAACAGGCTAGCCTGGTAACCCGCCAGCGCAGCCAGACCGACGAACGCCAGGTGCAGGTTGACCTGACCGCGGCCGGACGCGCGCTGTTGGTCCGGTGCAATTGCCTGAACGAGACCCTGATCGAGCGCTCGGGCATGACGCTGGCTGAACTCGATGCCCTGAACCGGCAGGTGAAGGCGCTGCGGGATGCGCTGAACAGTGACCTGGCCGGCGATAGCTGAAGCTTGCGCGCTATCCCTTAATGCAGGCCGAACTCGCGCAGCAATTCCTCGCGGTAGCGCACGAAGCGGCTTTCGCTGCGGTCGCGCGGTCGTGGCAGGTCGACGTCGATCAGCCTTGCCGCGCCGCCCTTCTCCTTGGGCAGGATCAGCACCCTGTCGGCGAGATAGATCGCCTCCTCCAGGTCATGGGTGACCACGACCATCGTGACGTTCTCCTCGCTCCAGATGCGCGCCAGTTCCTCCTGCATGGAGATCTTGGTCATGGCGTCGAGGGCCCCAAGCGGCTCGTCGAGCAGCAGGATTTCGGGCTGCACCGTCAGCGCCCGTGCTATGCCGACGCGCTGGGCCATGCCGCCCGAGAGCTGCCTTGGATAGGCATCGCTGAACTCGGCAAGGCCGACCAGCGCGATATAGAACCGCGCCCGCTTCTCGGCCTCCGCCTTGGACACGCCACGCACTTCGAGACCGAAGGCGACATTGCCGAGTACGGTCAGCCAGGGCAGCAGCCGCGGCTCCTGGAAGATCACCGCCCGCTCCTCGCCGACGCCCTCGACCTGCTTTCCATCGATCGCGACGGCGCCGCCGTCGGCCCGCTCCAGGCCGGCGAGGATGCGCAGCAGCGTCGTCTTGCCCGAACCGCTGGCGCCGACGATAACCAGGCATTCGCCGGAGCGGATGTCGAGGTTGAGCGAGCGCAGCACCGCGAGTTGACGCCCGCCAAGCGCGAAGGACTTCGACAGGTCGCGTATCGTGACCTCGCCGCCGCGTGCGGTAGCCATGCCGGTGTCTCCATGTCAGTTGGTTTTGGTTTCGCCCGGGCGATAGAGGATGTCGGTGGCCTTGAGCTTGCCTTTCGGCAAACGGCCATCGCGTTCGAGAATGCTGACCCAGAACTCGACGTCGCGGTTCGTCACCGCTGCCTTTTCGCGCAGCCCGAAGCCGGTCCAGAAGCGGGCCAGCTCGCCGTTCTCGCCGCGTTTGTCGAGGACGTCGGCGAGCACCTTGCGCGCCTCGTCCGGATTTTGCCGCGACCAGTCGGCGGCGCGCGCGGACTGTTCGACGAAGTTGCGGGCAGCATCGGGATTGGCGGCGATGAAGTCGCGCCGGAGCACGACGAAACCGCCGGCGATCTCGCCGAGCACGTCGGTGTCGTTGAAGACGCCGCGCACGCCGCCATTGCTGACCAACTGGCCGGCAAACGTCGCCTGCCAGTAGCCGAGCCCCGCGATATCGACCTGGCGCGAGCGCAAGGTCTGCTCGAGCTGCGGTCCGGGTACCACGACGAGCTTGGCGGCATCCGGCGGCAGGCCGACGCTGCGCAGCGCCTCACGCACCGTATAATCGGATGGGCGCCGAGCGTGTTGACCGAGATCGTCTTGCCGGCGATGTCGGCGATCGACTTGATCGGGCTGTCCTCCAGCACATAGAAGACGCTCTTCACGTCCTTGTTGATGCCGTTGCTCGGATAGGCGGCGACGAAGTCGTTGCCGCCGGCGATCGAGTTGATCACGGCAGGCGTGGCGACCGAACCCAAATCGACGCTGCCGGAGGCGAGCGCGAACAGCGATTCCGGGCCGCCCGCGGCATAGCCGACATTCTCGAGCTCGATGCCGAGGCCTTTGAAATAGCCGAGTTCGCCGGCAAGCTCGTGCGGGGAGATGCCGCCGCGGCTGGCAAGGTAGCGTATCTTGACGGCGGCGGCCTGCGAGCGTGCGATCGAAGGCAGGCCGGCGGCGATGATGCCGGCGGCAAGCGGGGCACGCAGGAGAAGCGAACGGCGTGTGATGGTCATGGTCCGGCCTTTCATGGTTTCAGGAATGATTGGTGATGGATTGACGGCTCAGCCGACGGTGCTGCTCCAGCGGCAGAGCCGCCGTTGCAGGCTGACCAGCGCCTGGTTGGCGATCAGGCCAAGTGCGGCAAGGATGACGATCGCCGCGAACATCAGCGGGATCTGGAAGTTGTACTGCGCGTTCATCACCTGGAAGCCGATGCCCTTGTTGGCGCCGATCATTTCCGAGGCGATCAGCAGCAGCAGCGCGGTGGTGGCGCCGAGCCTCAGGCCCACGAAGATCGAGGGCACGGCGCCGGGCAGCACGACGCGGCGGAATATGGTGAGCCGCCGGCCGCCGTAGACGCGCGCCATCTCGAGCAGCTTCGGATCGACCTCCTTGACGCCGCTGATGGTGTTGAGGAGCAGCGGGAACAGCGTCGCCCAGAAGATGACGAACACCTTGGAGGCTTCGCCCAATCCCAAGAGCAGGATGAACACCGGATAGAGCGCCAGCGCCGAGGTCTGACGGAACAACTGCACGATCGGATCGAGCGCGGTTTCCACGGCTCGCACCTGGCCCATGACCAGTCCGAGTGGGATAGCGACGATGACGGCCGCCGCGAAGGCAAGGCCGGCGCGCTGCAGGCTGATGGCGATATCGCCGAGCAGGCTGCCGCCGGCGAGGCCCTTCCAGAGCGCCGCGACGATGGCGTCGATCGGCGGCAGCACGGCCGCGTTGACCCAGCCGCTGCTCGCCGCAATTTGCCAAAGCGAGAGGAAGCCGAGCAGCACGCCATAACGCGACAGGATCCGCGTCGATGTCCGGCCGGCCAGCCGCAAGGCCGCCGTCCCGAAGCCATTGCCGCCGTCATGGCCGCCGATGCCGACCGACCGTTCGATGTGCTGCAAAGTCATCGTCTTGCCTTTCCTTTTCAGAGGATCATTCGGCGGCGAGCACGGTCGAGCGGGCGACTGTCCATGGATTCTCCGGTCGCCTGAGGCCGAGATTCTCGCGCAGCGTCCTGCCTTCGTATGCGGTGCGGAAAAGGCCGCGCCGCTGCAATTCGGGGATGACCAGGTCGACGAAATCGTCGAGCGCGCCGGGCAGCCAGGGCGGCAGGATGTTGAAGCCGTCGGCGGCTTCGCTGGTGAACCATTCCTCCAGTTGATCGGCGACCTGCGTGGCGCTGCCGACCACCGTGTAATGACCACGTGCCGTCGCCACCCACTGATAAAGCTGGCGGATCGTGAAATTGTGCTCATCGGCGATCTGGCGGATCAGCGCCTGCCGGCTCTTCATGCCTTCGGTTTCCCGGCTAGGCGGCAACGGGCCATCGAGCGGATAGTCCCTGAGGTCGAGCGTCTGGCCGGCAAGTGCGTTGAGCAGCGCCACGCCGTCCTCGGGCAGGATCAGGTCGTTCAGTTGCTGGTATTTGGCGCGGGCTTCCTCTTCGCTGCGCCCGACGAAAGGCGCCACGCCCGGCATGATCAGCACTTGTGCCGGATCGCGGCCGGCCGCCGCCACGCGCGCCTTGATGTCGCGATAGAATTCCTGCGCCGACGCCAGGCTCTGATGCGCGGTGAAGATCACCTCGGCCGAGGCCGCCGCGAGTCCGCGCCCATCCTCGGACTGGCCCGCCTGCACCACCACCGGATGGCCCTGCACCGGACGCGGTACGTTGAGCGGCCCCTTGACGCTGAAATGTTCGCCCTTGTGGTTGATGTCGTGCAGCCTGTCCTTGTCGTAGAAGCGGCCGGTCTTCTTGTCGCGGATGAAAGCGTCGTCTTCCCAACTGTCCCACAGCGCCTTCACCGTCTCGACATGCTCATGCGCCCGTTCGTAGCGCTCGGCGTGGTTGGGCTGGACGTCGCGGTTGAAGTTACGCGCCGTGTCGTCGCCCGCCGACGTCACGACGTTCCAGCCGGCGCGACCGTTCGACAGAAGATCGAGCGAAGCGAATTTGCGGGCGAGCGTGTAAGGCTCCTCATAGGTGGTCGAAGCGGTGGCGATGAAGCCGAGATGGGTGGTCAGCGGCGCCAGCGCCGCAAACAGTGTCACCGGCTCGAAACCGGCAATCTTGGCATTGCCGCCCTCGCGGGCGCCGAGGCCGACCGTCAGATTGTCGGCAAGGAAATAGGCATCGAACAGGCCGCGCTCGGCGGTCAGCGCGAGCTTTCTGTGGAACTCGAAATTGGTCGCGCCATCGGCCGGCGAGTCCGGATGGCGCCAGGCCGCGACGTGTTGGCCGCCGCCGGGCAGGAAGGCGCCGAGCTTGATCTGTCTGGACTCGCTGGGGCTGGTCATGGCTGATCCTTCGGTTCGAACGATTGCTTCGAAGTCAGGCGGCGAGGCCGACGCTGCGGGTGGCGCCGACAACGTTGACGACCTCGACGACGGCCTGCCGGGCGCGGGCATGGATCGCTTCCGATACGAGCATGCCGTCGGCAAAATCCTTGTCGGAGGCATAGATTGCTGTCGGCATGGTCAGCGCTTCGAAGAAGCCGAACAGCGGCCGCAGCTGGTGCTCGACGATCAGCGAGTGACGCTCGCCACCGCCGGTCGCGGCGAGAATGACTGGTTTGCCGCGCAGCGAAGAAGGATCAAGCAGATCGAACAAATGCTTGAAAAGCCCAGTGTAACTGCCTTTGAAGGTCGGCGATCCCGCCACCAGAACATCGGCATTGACCAGCTGTTCGACAATACCGCGGGCGGTCGGGTCGAGATCGCCGAGGCGCCGGGCCCGAGGAAAGGATGAACCGAGGTCCTCAATGTCGAAGACCGCCTGCGTCGCAGCGATCCGGCCACCGACCTCGCCAGCAATATGGCTGATGAATGCCTTGGTTTTCGACGGGCGGGTCAGGTTGCCGGATATCCCCACCACCAGCTTCTTCGTCATTTTCAGGCTCTCCTCGCGGCACTTCTTCATTAAGACTACCGATTTTATAGAATTAAATGAGCGAGAAGATTTCAAAACGGGCTTGGCAGAGGGATTGAGTTTGCGTTCTTTCGCCGTTGATTGGTTCAGCGGATGCGGGCTCAGGCTTCAATCCTGAACCGGCGGCAGTTGCGGCGCCTCCAGTCCCTGGAAGGGGTCGCGCCAGGCGTCGATCGCCTCCAGCCGGCCATACCAGCGGCGAATAGATGGGTAGTCGTCAAGCGGCAATCTGGCGACATCGTTGAAAGCGAGGAACGTCGCCATGCGAAAGTCGGCATAGGAAACCGATTTGCCCACCAGCCACTCCCGCGGGGAAAGCTCGGCTTCAAGGATAGCTGCGGCCATGTGGAACTGCCTCAGCCCCTCCTCGACCAGTGCCTTGTCGATTGGCCCCAGCCCCCAACGCTGCTTGGTGCCGCGCTCGAAATGCACCATGTCGCAGGCTCTGACGAAGTTCTCCTTGCCCCAGCTCAGCCAGCGGATCATCTCGGGCTCGTTGTCGCCGGTGTGCCAGAAATCGGAATGCATGTCGCGCGAGAGCCGGCAGGCGATGGCGTCGGCCTCCCAGAGGCTCCATCCCGGGCCGACCAATATGGGCAAGGTCAAATTGGGGTTCAGCGCGCGATATCGTTCGGCCTGCCCCCGCGCCGTCGGCGAGGCGAATTCGAATGCGATCTCCGCCTTGAGGTAGCGCGCCGCCGCGACTGCGAGGCGAGGATTGGGATTGCGGCTGAACAGAAGTTTCATGTCGATCTCCAAAGGTCCTTGCCTGCCAAGGACGATTGAAACCCGCCCGATGCTACATTACGGGCGCAGACAAGACTCGGCGCAACCCGCCAGATCTGATTTTGCGTCAGGCGGAAGCGTTGACTATGTTCTGCCGACCAGGCCGGCTCCGGCCAAGGCTTGCCGTTCAACGGCTTGCGCCGCTCCCCGCCTTCCGATATAGAGCCGCCACCCGCGTAGACACCCTTGGAGGCAACGCGGAGGAAGGCTGGCCAGGCCTGCATGATCCCCGGAAGCGTTTGGATAGCCAAAAGCGTTTGGATCGACCATGCGAGGCCGCGACGGCTTTCGACGTTTACGGATGGGATTGCCCGCCGCGAACGCTCCATAAAACGCGAAAGGAAATGCCATGAGCCACGATACTTACGAGCTCAAGGCCGAAGCGCGCGAACAGGTCGGTAAGGGGTCCGCCCGTACGGTTCGACGCAACGGTAAAGTGCCTGCAGTTATTTACGGCGACAAGCAGCCCCCCCTGGCGATTGCGCTCAACTACAAGGACATCTTCTACAAGATCCACGGTGGCGGGTTCCTGACCACGATCGCCACGATCGATGTCGACGGCAAGAAGATCCAAGTCCTGCCGAAGGACTTCCAGCTCGATCCGGTCAAGGACTTCCCGGTCCATGTCGACTTCCTGCGCATCGGCAAGGACACCGAGGTCAATGTCGACGTGCCCGTCCACTTCATCAACGAAGAGAAGTCGCCCGGCATCAAGCGTGGCGGCGTGCTCAACATCGTTCGCCACGAAGTCGAGTTCCACTGCCCGGCCAATGCGATCCCGGATTTCATCACCGTCGATCTCACCGGCGCCGAAATCGGCGATTCGATCCACATTTCGGCGGTGGCCCTGCCGGCCGGTGTGAAGCCAGTGATCTCCGATCGCGATTTCACCATCGCGACCATCGCCGGCTCCGCGGCGATGAAGCCGGAGACGGAAGAGACCACCGAGGCGGAGGCGCCGGAAGCGGCGGCCCCTGCCGCCGAAGAGAAGTAATCTCTTCCGCGTCCGGAGGCGACGATGCTTGTCTTTGCAGGCCTCGGCAATCCGGGCGCAAAATATCAGAACAACCGGCACAATGTCGGCTTCATGGCGGCGGACGCGATTGCCCGCCGCCATTCCTTTTCGCCCTGGTCGAAGAAGTTCCAGGGGCTGATCTCCGAAGGCACGCTCGGCGGCGAGAAGATCCTTTTGATCAAGCCGCAGACCTTCATGAACCTGTCCGGCCAGTCGGTCGGCGAAGCGCTGCGCTTCTACAAGCTCGAAGCCGCCGCCCTCACCGTCTTCTACGACGAGATCGACCTTGCCGCCGGCAAGGTCAGGGTCAAGGTGGGTGGCGGTTCCGGCGGCCATAACGGCATCCGTTCGCTCGACCGGCATGTCGGCAATGCCTATCGCCGCGTGCGCATCGGTGTCGGCCATCCCGGCGTCAAGGAGATGGTGCACGGCCATGTGCTCGGCGACTTCGCCAAGGCCGACCGTGAATGGCTCGACGTGTTGCTCGACGCGATCGCCGATGACGCAGGGCTGTTGGCCAAGGGCGACGACAATTCCTTCATGAACCGCATCACGCTGACGCTGCGCGACAAGCTCGTGCCGACCGGCGATGACGATCGGCCGCCACCCAAGGCGCCGAAACAGCAGAGCCACATCCGCCAGGCGCGCCCGCAGCAGCCGGCGGCAAAAGTCCCCGAAAGCGGCCCGATGGCCGCGATGCTGAAAAAGCTGTTCGGCAAGGATTGAACGCCGAAACGATTGCCCGCAGGGCTTGACGATCGTCGGCGCTTTCGCCCATAGCCCTCACCAAATTTCGAATTCCCGATAGGACCGGAAAAAATGGGTTTCAAATGTGGCATCGTTGGCTTGCCCAACGTCGGCAAGTCGACGCTGTTCAATGCGTTGACAAGGACGGCCGCCGCGCAGGCCGCCAACTATCCTTTCTGCACCATCGAGCCGAACACCGGCGAGGTGGCGGTGCCCGATCCGCGCCTGCAGAAGATTGCGACAATCGGCAAGTCGAAGGAGATCATCCCGACCCGCATCTCCTTTGTCGACATCGCCGGCCTGGTGCGCGGCGCCTCCAAGGGCGAAGGCCTGGGCAACCAGTTCCTCGCCAACATCCGCGAGGTCGACGCCATCGTTCACGTGCTGCGCTGCTTCGAGGATGACGACATCACGCATGTCGAAGGCCGCATCGATCCGGTCGCCGACGCCGAGACCGTCGAGACCGAACTGATGCTCGCCGATCTCGAAAGCCTGGAGCGCCGCATCGTCCAGTTCCGCAAGCGCGCCGCCGGCAAGGACAAGGAGGCAATGGCCGTGCTGCCGATGATGGAGGCGGCGCTCGAGCTGCTGCAGGCCGGCAAGCCGACACGCTTCCTGCTCAACGGCATCGCGCCGGAGGACCTGCGCATTCTTCAGGGGCTGAACCTGTTGACGTCGCATCCCGTTCTCTATGTCTGCAACGTCGCCGAGGCCGACGCTGCCACCGGCAACGAGCACACAAAAGCGGTTGAGAAAATGGCCGCCGCGCAGGGCGCCGGCACGG
>NZ_RZSL01000157.1:0-11512 GCF_003997355.1 Mesorhizobium sp. M1E.F.Ca.ET.041.01.1.1
GCGCTGCTCATGCCGGTATAGGCGGTGTCGACCTTCGAGGCGCCGAGGCCGAGCGAGTCCGAAACGGTGGACATGGCCTGGTTGTCGGAGCGCATCGTGGTGGCGATCGACCAGTAAGCGGCGTTGTCCGAAGCCTGCGAGACGCGATAACCCGTCGAGATGCGGGCCTGGGTGGTGTCGAGGTTCTTCTGGGTGGCGTTCAAGCTCTGCAGCGCGGTCAGCGCCGAGGCATTGGTCATGATACTGGCCATGATACTCGTACCTTGATTTTACACGGATTTTTTTGACATACCGGCATTTCCGGTATGACGGTGCGGCATCATGCCAATGACCGTTGAGACCGGTCACCCGCCATCTGCAGGCGACTATGGCGGCAAGTCCCTACCAAAGGGCTAAACCGGACGGTTAATCGAAAATAATATTGGAAACTTCGCGCCGACTTTCGTCTCCAAGTCTTCAAGACTTGCGCGGCATCCCAGGGCGTCCGGCCGTGGCGATCAGGTGAAGGACCGCACCAGGCTGCCGACCAGTAGATTCCAGCCGTCGATCAGCACGAAAAACAGGATCTTGAAAGGCAGCGAGACCACTGTCGGCGGCAGCATCATCATGCCCATCGCCATGGTGACGGTGGCGACGATGAGGTCGATGACCAGGAACGGCAGCACGATCAGGAAGCCGATCTCGAAGCCGCGCCGGATCTCCGAGATCATGAAGGCGGGCACCAGGATGCGCAGGTCGACGGCGTCACGCGAGACGGTCTGGCCGCGCTCGCGGGCGAGATCGGCAAAGAGGTCGAAATCCTTGTCGCGCACATTGTGCAGCATGAAGCTGCGGAACGGATCCGAGATCTTCTCGAAGGCTTCGGCCTGGGTGATCTGATTGTCCATCAGTGGCTTGACGCCGGTGTTCCAGGCCTGGTCGAAGGTCGGCGCCATGACATAGAAGGTCATGAACAGCGACAGCGAGATCAGGATCAGGTTGGCGGGTGTCGACTGCAGGCCGATGCCGGCGCGCAGGATCGAGAAGGCGATGACGAAGCGGGTGAAGCTCGTCACCATGATCAGCAGGCCCGGCGCCACCGAAAGCACGGTGAGCAGACCGAACATCTGGATGAGGTAGCCGACCGTCGTGCCGTCGGCCTTGCCGATGCCGCCGAGATCGAGCTGCTGGGCCGCGGCGACAGAGGTGGTGACGACGATAAGCGCCGTGGCGACAAGCAATCTTCTCATTCGAGCAGCATCGTCCTGATGAGAACCTGTTTGACATGGCCGCCGCTGCGCAGCGCAGCTCGCTCGTCGAGGTCGGCCTTGAGGTGCTGGTAGCCGCTGGCGCCCTCGATCTGGTGCATCTTCAGCGTGCGCACGAACGCCAGAAGGTCCTGCTGGATCTGCTCGGCCATTTCCGGAGGCTGCGGCGCGTCGTAGAGCACCGAAGCCTCAAGCCTTATCCAGACTTCGCCCGGCGAAGCGATATTGGTGGTGATCGGCGCGAGCTGAACCACCGTCGGTCCGGGAGCCGGCTTGCCGGCTTCGGCCGCCTTCTCCGGGCTGCCGGCATTCTCCGGCGCGGCAGGCACAGGTGCCGGCGCTTCGCCTTGCTTGAGATAGCCGCCGGAGACCCAGCCCAGGCCGATGGCCGCGCCCGTCATGACCAGAAGCATGGCGAGTTGGACCACGAGGGATGGTCCTTTCTTGGGCTGCGCCTGCTCGACATTTGCCATAACAGCGGTCTCCCCGTCCTAGAAAGGAAGAACCTGGTCGAGGATCTGCTGGCCGTAGGGCGGCTGCTGGACCTCCATCACACGGCCGCGGCCGCCATAGGAGATGCGTGCCTCGGCGATGCGCTCGTAGGGGATCGTATTTTCGGCGCCGATGTCGGAGGGACGCACCATGCCGGCGATGGTGAGGACCCGAAGCTCGTAATTGACGCGCACCTCCTGCGAGCCCCTGATCATCAGATTGCCGTTGGGCAGCACTTCGGTGACGACAGCGGCGACGTTGAGCTCGAGACTCTCCGAGCGCTTGATCTCGCCGTCGGCGTTGGTCTCGGTGCTGGAACTCAGGCCTGCGTCGCCCTTGCCGCTTGTGCTCTTGCCGTCCCATCCGAGCGTGACGTCGTAGCCGAGCTTGCGGGCGGCGGTGCGGCTGCGGTCGTTCTGGTTCTTGAAATTGGCCCTGTCGTTGAGCTTGATGTTGACGGTCAGGATGTCGCCTTCCCGCAGCGCCCGCGGGTCGGTGAAGAGCCTGCTCTGGCGGTCGTCCCACAGCGAGAATTTTTTCACGGGCGCGGCCGGCGGCTCAGGATAGCTGTAGGGCGCTCCGCCGCCATTGCCGATGCCGGAACCGACCGGCGACAGCGCGGGCTCGCGGCCGACCTCCTTGAGGTCGGTGCCGCAGCCGGACAGTGCCGCAACCGCGACCAGGACGAGCAACTTCAACTTCATGACGGATCAACCCTTCGCGCCGCGCTGGCCATGATGCCGGTGAGCGTCGCCGCCGCCTTCTGGTCCATTTCGTTGAGGATGACGCCCGCCTTGCGTGAATCGAGCTTCATCAGGATGGCGGCAGCGAGCTCGGCATTGACCATCGCAAGGCGCTCGGCCGCGGCGTCGGGCTTCATGCCGGCATAGATCTTGACCACACTGTCCTCGGCGCGCGCCAGGAACACTTCGCGGCGCTTCAGCCATTCCTCATATTCGGTGCGTTTTGCCTCCAGCGCCTTCATGCGCTCGTCGATGCCGGCCTGAAGCTGCTTCAGTTCCTCGGCCTGGAGCGCGTAGCGGCGGTCGCGCGCGGCATCGGCGATGTTGGAGCAGAAGCGCTGGATCTCGCTTTGGTCCGGCGCCTTCGCGCGCACGAGCTGGGCCGGCTGAGCCGGCGCCTGTCCGCCGGGCAGCACCTGGCGGACTTCTTCCGCGCGGGCGGTACCGCCCACCAGCGCGACAATGGCGGCTGCGGCGAGGAGGCTCATTCCAGGATGAAGTCTCGGGCGACGATGCAGTCTTGCGGAGAAAAGCTCGATCATCGGCGTGCCTATTGGAGAACCAGGTCGGCCTGCAGGGCGCCGGCCGACTTGATGCCTTGCAGGATGGCGATGATGCCGTCGGGTTTCACACCAAGGCGGTTGAGGCCGGAGACAAGCGTTTCCAGGTCAGGGCCGTCGAGCACGGCAACGCGCGCGTCGGGCCGCGTAGCTTCGATGGCGGTGAAGGGTTCGACCGCGGTCTCGCCCCTGGAGAAGGGTTCTGGCTGAACCACCTTCGGCGCTTCGGTGATGCGCACGGTGAGCGTGCCGTGGCTGATGGCGACGCGCGAGATCTTGACGTTGTTGCCGATGACGATGGTGCCGGTGCGTTCGTCGATGACGACGCGGGCAGGGGCATCCGATTCGACGACCAGGTTTTCGATCTCGGCATAGAAGCGCGCGGCCGACACGTTCTTCGGCCGCCTGATCTGCACGGTGCGGGCATCGCGCTCAGCCGCGACGCGCATGCCGAAGCGCTGCGCGGTGTAATCGTTGATGGCGTCGGCGATGCGAATGGCGGTCGAGAAATCGGGATTGCGCAATTGCAGCGTCAGCACGCCCTGGTCGTCGAATTCGGCCGGCACGGTGCGCTCGATGATGGCGCCGTTCGGCACGCGGCCGGCGGTGGGCACACCTTGCGTCAACTGCTCGGCCTGGCCCTTGGCGGTGAAGCCGCCCACGATCACCGAACCTTGCCCGACAGCATAGATCTCGCCGTCCGCCGCCTTCAGCGGCGTCATCACCAGCGTGCCGCCGGCGAGCGAGGTTGCGTCACCCATGGAGGAGACGTCGATGTCGATGCGGGCGCCCGACTGGACGAAGGGCGGCATGTTGGCGGTGACGATGACGGCGGCGACGTTCTTGGCGCGCGCGCTGCCGCCTTCGGTGGCGATGCCGAGGTTCTCCAGCATGGCGCGGATCGACTGTTCGGTGAAGGGCGAGTTGCGCAGGCTGTCGCCGGTTCCCGCCAGGCCTATGACAAGGCCGTAGCCGACGAGCTGGTTGTCGCGGGCGCTCTGCAGTTGGGCGATATCCTTGATGCGCGCCGCGACCTGGCCGGGCGGCAGCGTGCTCGGCCCCGTTGAGACGCGGAACATGCGCGTGGTGGTGGCCGGATCGTATTCAGGGTCGTCGTAGACGCCACCGTTCTTCAAGGCCAGCTCGCGCTTGGCCTTGGGCGTCAGCCCGTCCGCCAAGGCGGGCTGAAGGCCGATCGCGGCGCTGAGCAAAAGGGCGAAAGCGCGCATCACGATGCGCCGACCTTGATGGTGCCGTCGGCCATGACAATGCCGGAAATGATCTTGCCGCTGTCGATGTTGCGGACCTTGATGAGGTCGCCCGCGGCGCCTGGCTGCAAGGTGACGCCGGCAGCCGAAATGGTCAGCGCGCCGGCGGTGAAATAGACCTGCACGGAGGCGCCCTGCTCGACCAGCCAGGCTTCTCGGATAGCAGCCACGGGAATGTAGCGGCCGGGCAGCAGCGTGCGCTTGGCGACCTTGCCCTGCAGGTCTTCGGAGCGCGTCGCCATGCCGTCCGGCTCGTGCTTGCCCGGCACGAGGGTCACCTGCTTCAGCGCCGCAAGCTCGATGGTCTCGCCCGGGTAGATGACCCGGTTCGGGATCAGCACAGCCTCGCCGGCCGGCTGGCCGGCGGCGATCTGGCTGGCCGATTGGCCGGCCGTTTCCTGCGCGAATGCCGGCATGCCGCCGGCAACCAGCGCGAGGGCCAGCGCGGCGCGGCAAAATGCGGAACAGGAGATCGGCCTCGGCATCATCCGTTACCTGATGTTCTTGGAGACCACCGAGGCCATGTCGTCAGCGGCCTGGATGACCTTGGAATTCATTTCATAGGCGCGCTGCGCCGAGATCAGCTCGGTGATTTCCTTGACCGGATCGACGTTGGAGGATTCCAGATAACCCTGCTCGATCGTGGCGAAGCCGGGATCGCCGGGAACGCCGACATTGGCCGGACCGGAAGCCGCCGTCTCCTGGAACAGATTGTCGCCGAGCGGGGCGAGGCCGGCCTCATTGGCGAAGTTGACGATCTGAAGCTGGCCGAGAAGCTGCAGGTCGGTCTGGCCGTCGATGCGGGCAAAGACCTGGCCGGTCTTGTTGACGATCACCTCGGCCGCGTCGGTCGGCACGGTGATCGCCGGGACGACGCTGGCGCCGTCGACGGTGACCAACTGCCCGGTGGCATTGGTGTTGAAGGCGCCGGCGCGGGAGTAGAGCGTGCTGCCGTCAGCGCCCTCGATCTGGAACCAGCCTCTCCCGGTCAGCGCCAGGTCGAAGCTGTTGCCGGTGCTGGTCAGTTCACCTTGGGTGTGGACGTTGCGCACCGCCGTCGTCTTGACGCCGAGGCCGATCGAGACGCCCTCGGGCACAAGCGAGGTGTTGGAGCGGTTGGGCACGCCCTGGGTACGGTCGACCTGATAGAGCAGATCGGAGAATTCGGCCCGCGCCCGCTTGTAGCCGGTGGTGTTGATGTTGGCGATGTTGTTGGCAATGACTTCCAGATTGGTCTGCTGGGCGTTCATGCCGGTCGCGGCGATAGCAAGGGCTTTCATGACGCGGTCCTAGATATTCATGCGACTGATTTCGAGGTAGGCCGAGACGACCTTGTCGCGGATGGCGATGGTCGTCTGCAGGGCCTGCTGGGCGCTCATCACCGCATCGGCCACCTGACGGGTGTCGGCATCGCCCTTGAGCGCCTGGATCGACATCTGCTCGGCGTTCTGCAGCGTGTTGACGGTCTTGGTTGCGGCCTGGCTGAGAAGGTCCGCGAAGCTGCCGCCGACGCTTTCGCTTGCCTGTGTCCCGACACCGCCCGGAAGCAGGCCTGGCGAGGCGGCCTCTGCGCCTTCGATTGCCGGTTTGAACTGTAGTGCCCCGATACCGCCGATCATTACTGGTTCCTCATCAGGTCGATGGTCATGGAAATCAGATCGCGAGCCTGCTTGATGACCTGCAGGTTGGCCTCATAGGAGCGGTTCGCCTCGCTCATGTCGGCCATTTCGACCAGCACGTTGACGTTGGGCATCTTCACGTACCCCTTTTCGTCGGCGGCTTCGTTGCCGGGCTGGAACTCGATCGGGAAGTCCGACGGATCGCGCGCGATCGAGCTCACCTCGACCAGCGAGCCGCCGCTCGCGCGGTCGAGCTCGGACTGGAAGGTGATCGTCTTGCGCCGATAGGGATCGGCGCCGGGCGTGTTGCCCGTCGATTGCGCGTTGGCGAGGTTCTCCGACACCACGCGCAGGCGCTCCGACTGGGCGCCAAGGCCTGATGATGCGACTTTGAGGGCTGCGGTCAGCGCGTCCATGGTCAGCTCTTCACCACCATCGTCATCATCGAATGGAAGGCTTTGACGATCGCCGTGTTGAGCTCGAAGGAGCGGCGCACTTCGCCAGCCTTCATCAACTCGTCTTCGAGAACGACGGTGTTCTTCGACGGCATGATCGAGCCGGTGGCTTCCTGCGGCTTGACATTGAAGCCGGCATTCGTCGTCTCGGCGCCAAGATGGCCTGCTTCGGTGGCCTTCAATGTCACCGCGGTCCGGTCGAGAACCTTTTCGAACGGCTCGACGTCATTTGCCGTGTAGCCCGGCGTGTTGGCATTGGCGATGTTGGAGGCGATCGCGGACTGGCGCACGGCCAGCCATTGCGACTGCCGGGTGGCGAGATCAAAAAGGTTGACGGGTTCCATGGGACTCTCCGGGCGAGTAGGCACAAGACTAGGCCGTCAGTCTTGCGCGGACCTTGCGCGGATAGGCCCGAAGTCCGTTACAGCGCCATCACCTGGAAAGCTCGACCACCTTGTTTGCGTCCGTGACGATCACCCATTTGCCGCGGCGCTGTTCGATCGAGGCGACGCGGCTGGAATCGGGCAGGACCGAGCCGCGCTGGACGATCCACAGGCCGGTATCGTCCTCGATCATGGCGCGGCCATTGGCGACATGCACAACCTTGAACTCCGACACGGCGGCCGGGAAGGGCTGATCGCCGGGCGCCGGCGGGGGTTCGTCCTGCACCGTTCCGGTGGCAAGCAGGTCGATATCGGCATTGGGAACGTCCTTGGCCGTCAGCGATGCGCTGCGTTCGGCCGCGACGCCACCGCCCTCGCGTCCGGAATTGCTGCCGCTGCCACCGAACTTGATGGCCTGCACGCCGAATTGCTCCTGGTTGAAGAAGATGTACCAGGGAAACAGCGCGCAGATCAGCCCGAGCGTGATGCCGAGCGCGGCGACGACGAAATCGCTGCGCCGGTCCGCTTTCCTGTCGGCCAGGCGCGGAAATTCGGCCCGCGGCGGCTGCGGCCATTCCACCTTCGGAAACAGGCCGTTGATAGCCAAGTCGCGGCTGGCCTCGGCCTCCTCGGTGGCCTTGGCCTCGGCAATCATCTCGCGCAGCAGACGCTCGGTTTGCTTGAGATCAGTCTCCTTGATCGCCATTCTGCTTCCCCTTGAGATGGCGGGCGAGGTCGGCGAACGGATCGGCCGAAGCGCGATCCCTCGGCGACTGCGTGAGCGCCTCGTAGATCAGCGGCACCTGGCGCACGGCGATGTCGAGCTCGGCATCGGCGCCGCCCTGGTAGGCGCCAAGCAGGCGGATATCGCGCGTATCCTCGAAACGCGCGATCATCGACTTCAACCTGGTCACCAGCAGGCGCTGCTCCGCGCTCCAGGCCTTGTCGGCGAGACGCGAGATCGACGACAGCGGATTTACCGGTGGGTAGCGTCCCTGCTCGGCGATCGCGCGGTCGAGGACGACATGGCCGTCGAGGATGCCGCGCACCGAATCGGCCACCGGGTCGTTATGATCGTCGCCGTCGACAAGCACCGAGATGATGGCGGTGATCGAACCTTTGCCCTCTGCGCCTGGTCCCGCGCGCTCGAGCAGCTTGGGCAAATCGGTGAAGACCGAGGCCGGGTAGCCGCGCGCGACCGGCGGCTCGCCGGTTCCCGTCGCCACCTCGCGCAGCGCGTGGGCGAAGCGGGTGATCGAATCCAGCACCAGCAGCACGCGATGGCCCTGGTCGCGGAAATGCTCTGCCACGCACATGGCGGTGTCGGGCGCGCGTCGCCGCATCATGGCGCTCTCGTCACTTGTGGCGACGACGGCGACGGTCTTTGCCATGCTGTCGGCGCCGATCGTGTCCTCGAGGAATTCGCGCACCTCGCGGCCGCGCTCGCCGATCAGCGCGACGACCACCGTATCGAAGGCCTCGGCGCCGGCGAGCATGGCAAGCAGCGTCGACTTGCCGACGCCGGAGCCGGCGAAGATGCCGAGCCGCTGGCCGAAGCAGAGCGGGGTGAAGATGTCGATCACCCGCACGCCGGTCAGGAAGCCGGTGCCGACGCGCTGGCGCGACATGGCGCCCGGCGTCAGCGCGCCATCGCCGGCGTTCGGCCTGATCAGCGGCGGGCCACCGTCGATGACGCGAGTCAAAGCGTCGATGGCACGTCCGCGCCAGGAACCGTGCGGCGCGACGCCAAGCGGACCGCGCCGGAACACGGCGTCGCCGATGCCGGCATCGGCGCTGCGCTCGAACGGCGCGACCACGACCTCGTCGCGGCCTATTCTGACGATCTCGCCGCGGCGGGTCCCAGCCTTGCCGCGCTGCTCGACGATGTCGCCAAGCCTCGCGATATCCGAAAGGCCGCGCACCTTATAGTGGGTTGGCGAGATCTCGACGACGCGGCCGCCGCGGCTGAGCACTGTTTGCGGATCGTCGAACCGCCGCCAGACGCGTTCGAGCGCCGACAGCCTGTCCGCCGAGCCGGCCTCGGCAAGCCTCTCGGGCGCGCGCAGCAGGGACGAGCCGGTCGCCATGCCGTTACTTCGAACCGAGCGTCTTGATCGCGTCGTCGGTGGAGGAAGCGCTCTGCCGGATCAGCGCCGCCGTGTTCTCGAAGGCACGCTGCACCATGATCAGCCGGGTCATCTCCAGCACCGGATTGACATTGGATTCCTCCAGAAACCCTTGCGCGACGCCGACGTTGGAACGGTCGGTGACAGGCTCCGGCGCGCGCGCGGGCACGATTCCGGAATTGCCGTAACGGACAAAATTGTCGCCGGGGTCGAAATCATAGAGCCCGATGGCGCCGACAAGCTGGTCGTTCTGCCTCAGCGAGCCGTCGGCGCCGGCCTTTGGCGGGCCGTTGCGCGGATCGAGCTGGATCGGCGCACCGCCGCTGTCCAGCACCGGATAGCCTTCGATCGACATCAGCTCGCCGTTCTCGTTCATGGAGAAGCGGCCGTCGCGGGTCATCACGGTGCCAACCGGCGTCTCGATGGCGAACCAGGCATCGCCCTGGATGGCGAAGTCGAAAGGATTGCCGGTTTCGGTCAGCGAGCCATGCGCGGTGGAAAGATAGGTCTTGCCCGAGGAAGCGAAGGAGACCGACTTCGGCCCGGTGCCGGAGACCACGTCCTCGAACTTCACGCCGGTGGCGCGGAAGCCGATGGTCGAGGCATTGGCGACATTGTCGGCGATGGTGTCGAGGCGGCGCTCGAGCGCAATCTGCGAGGAGAGGGCGACGTAGAGACTGTCCTGCATGGTGTTCTCAGAACTTCAGCTTCTGCATGGCCATCATCAGGTCGGTGGAGATGCCCACGGTGATCGGCTGCGCGAAGAGCACGCTGACCGACGTCACGGCGGTCGAGGTCGGGTTGTTGATCTCGTACATGCTGGTGAAGCGGGTCAGGAACTTGCCGAGTTTCACGGGGTCGGTGAAATCCGAGATGTCGAGCTTCTGCTCGAACAGTTGCGCCTGCTTGTCGATGTCGGCCGTGGCGAAGGAATCGGGCAGGCCGAGCGCGGTGCGCACGACGCTGGCAAGCGCGGTGTCGGCGAGCACGTCGTACCAACTGGTGATGCCCGGCGCCTTGCGCTGGAAGTAAAGCGCCAGCCGCACGCCCTCATTCGTCTTGCCGGCATCTTCCTCCAACGTCTGGCGCACGTATTTGTCGACGGTCGGCTGCTGCGCCGGAACGTAGGTGGTGGCGTTCTCGCCGTACTGTTCGAAGTTGAAGGCGGAGGCGAGCGCGGCATAAGCCGGATTCGTCTGTTTGTTGGCGACACTGTCGGGATCGCGCACGCCGCCTTGCAGGACCTCTTTGATCAGGTCCTTGTCCTCGGTCGCCGAATCGAGGCCGAACGCCGCCAGCGCGTAGGTGTAGAGCCGGCTGTTGCCCATCAAATCGTCGACGGACTTCACCTTGGTGATATTGGCCAGATAATAGGTCGTCTCGCCCTTCACATAGTCCGAATTCGGATCGAGACCGGCGATCTGCGCCTGGATGGCGTAGTTCTTCGTCACCAGCTGCTGCGCCTTGTTGTAGATGGTCGCATCGGCGCCATTGGCGGCGAAGTTGAAGGCGCTGACAAATTCGGCGTAGCGCTTGTCGGTCAGCTTGTTGGCGAAGCTATTGGGATCGGAAACACCTTCCTTCAGCGCCTTGACCATAAAGGCCTTGGCATAGTCCATGTCCTCCAACCCGTAGGCCTTCATGGCATATTTGAACAGGCGGTCATTGTTGACGAAATCGTCGATCGATTTCACCTTGGTGATGTTGGTCAGGTAATACTTGGTATCGCGATCAACCGTCGGCTGTTGCTCGATGCGGTCGATCGACTTGTTGATGTCTTTCACGATCAACTGGTAGCTGGTGTAGGTATTGAGCAAAGGACACGCCTCCGGCCGAAGCTATCCCGGCACGATAAGCTCACTTCCTTGCGCGAAACTGAATCGCGCCTATCGGCTCCGATTCAAGCCTCACACAAGGCACGAGGACTATCCGTGATCACGACGTGATGTGCGGAAGGACCTGTCGTGGGTATTCTGATCGGACTTGTGGTGACGCTTGGTTGCGTTCTCGGCGGCTTCATGGCCATGGGCGGGCACCTGCATGTGCTGATGCAGCCATGGGAAGCGGTGGTCATCTGCGGCGCCGCGCTCGGCACCTTCCTCGTCGCCAACCCGATGAAGACGGTCAAGGATACCGGCAAGGGCATTATCGAAGCCTTCAAGCAGGCGGTGCCCAAGGAACGGGACTACCTGGAGACGCTCGGCGTGCTGCACAGCCTGATGCGCGAACTGCGCTCGAAGTCGCGCAGCGAGGTCGAGGCGCATATCGACAATCCGGAAGAATCCGCGATCTTTCAGGCCTTCCCGACCGTCCTGAAGAACCACGATCTGACGAATTTCATCTGCGACTATTGCCGCATCATCATCATCGGCAATGCACGCTCGCACGAGATCGAGGCGCTGATGGACGAGGAGATCCAGACCATCCGCAGCGACAAGCTGAAGGCCTATCACGCGATGGTCGCGGTCGGCGACGGCCTGCCGGCGCTCGGCATCGTCGCCGCAGTGCTCGGCGTGGTGAAGGCGATGGGCGCGCTCGACCAGTCGCCGGAAATCCTCGGCGGGCTGATCGGCGCCGCGCTTGTCGGAACCTTCCTCGGCATCTTCCTGTCCTATGGCG
>NZ_RZSL01000158.1:0-11468 GCF_003997355.1 Mesorhizobium sp. M1E.F.Ca.ET.041.01.1.1
TCGCCACCTCGTAGGTCTCGTCCATGACGGTCGACACCGGCGCCGCCTCGGCATCCGTGATCGGCACGGTGATCGAATAACCCTTGACCGGATAGACCGGGATCGGCCGCTTCATCTTGCGCATGAAAGGGGCCGAGTAGCTGCCCAGCGCCATCACATAGGCATCCGCCGTCCGCCAGCCCTTGTCGGTGCCGACCTGGACGACTCGGTTGCGGTTCCTGACGACGCGCCGGATGGTCGTGCCGTATTCGAAGCTGACGCCGCGCGCCACGCAGAGCTCGGCCAGCTTCTCGGTGAACATCTTGCAGTCGCCGGTCTCGTCGCCCGGCAGCCTGAGACCGCCGACGAACTTTTCGCGCACGCCGGCCAGCCCCGGCTCGGCCGCGATGCAGCCGTCCCGGTCGAGGACCTCGTAGGGAACGCCGTATTTCTTCAGCACCTCGACATCGCCGCCCGTACCGTCGAGCTGCTTCTGCTTGCGGAAGAGCTGCAGCGTGCCCTTGGATCGCTCGTCATAGGTGATGCCCGTCGCGGCCCGCAGCGCCTTCAGCGTGTCGCGGCTGTATTCGGCGACCGGCACCATGCGCGATTTGTTGAGCGCATAGCGCTCGGCCGTGCAGTTGCGCAGCATCTTGATGAGCCACGTCCACATATGCGGATCGAAGGCCGGCCGCACGACAAGCGGGCCATATTTCATCAGCAACCATTTGACCGCTTTCACCGGGATGCCGGGCCCGGCCCATGGCGAGGCGTAGCCGGGCGACACTTCGCCGGCATTGGCGAAGCTGGTCTCCAGCGCCGGACCCTGCTGCCGGTCGATCACCGTGACTTCGTGGCCGGCCTCGGCAAGGAAATAAGCGGTGGTGATCCCGATCACGCCGCCGCCCAGCACCAGGACTTTCATTTCATGCTCCCCTCAAAGTCGATCGTGACGCAGCAGCGTCCGGCCGTTCAACCTGTCTGCCGGATTTTACAGCGCCCGCCAAGGGGTTGGCGGTTATTCGCCGATATAGCGGCGGTGAAAGCGCGCACCCAGGCTGGTCAGCACCTCGTAGCCGATGGTGCCGGCTTGGCCGGCCACATCATCGACGCTTTGCGACGGACCGATGAGCTCGACGAGGTCGCCCTCGCCGAGGCTGCCGGCCGGAAGCGCGGAGATGTCGAGGATGATCGAATCCATCGATACCCGGCCGACGAAGGGCAGCCGCACGCCCTCGAACCAGGCGGCCGAAGCGGCGCGCCGGTGCCAGCCATCGGCATAGCCGAGCGAGATCGTCGCCAGCCTGAGCGGCCCGCTCGCATGGTAGGTGTGGCCGTAGCCGACGCCGGCGCCTTCCTCGACGCCGCGCGTCTGCGCCACCTTCGCTTGCAGCCGCACCACCGGCAGCATCGGGTTGGGCTTGCCCGGCGTCGGGTTGACGCCGTAGAGCGCGGCGCCCGGACGGGCGAGATCGAAGTGGTAGGAGGATCCGAGAAAGATGCCGGACGAATTGGCGAGCGAGGCAGGGGCCTCGGGCAGCACCTTCCGCAGTCGTTCGAATGCCAGCCATTGTTGTTCGTTCGCCGGATTGCGCGGCTCGTCGGCGCAGGCGAGGTGACTCATGATGAGCCGGATGTCGATGCCGTCGAAGGCGTCCTTCGCCAGTGCCTCGACTTCAGCCGGCGGCATGCCGAGCCGCGACATGCCGCTGTCGACCTGGATCGCGGCGGGCAGCCTTCGCTCAGTGGCCCGCGCCACATCGCGCCACGCCTTCAGTTGGGCTGCGCTGTTGATGACGGGATGAAGTCCGGCCGCGAGTGCTTCCGATTCCGAGCCCGGCGGCAGACCGTTGAGGACAAAGATGTCATGTCCCGGCCCGAGCGCCTCACGCAGTGTGATGCCCTCGCCAAGCAGCGCGACGAAGAAGATGTCGCAGCCTTCCTTGATCAGCGCCGATGCCACTGGCGCGGCGCCGAGACCATAGCCGTCGGCTTTGAGCACGCCGGCGCAGCGCACGCCCGCCAGCCGCGCCTTGAGCCGCCGGTAATTCTCGCGGATGGCGCCGAGATCGATGGTCAGGACCGCGCCGGCCGCCGCTTCGCTGACCGTCGAGCTACCGGTGGTGGGCGTTTGCGGCAAAGGCACTTTGGCGTCGCTCATCGAGGCAATTGCGTCAAACAAAGACGGGTTGCACTTGTTGCGGAGGCGCGTGGCTGTCGACGCCGGCGCTGCCCCTCATCGCCCTGCCGGACACTTCTCCCCGTATAGTGACGGGGAGAAGGGGCTGACCCCAACTTCCGCGCCTCTTTTTTGCAACGCGGGTGATTGGCGAAACCGGCGATGAGAGCGCCCCTCTCCCCGTCACTATACGGGGAGAGGATGCCGGCAGGCAGGTGAGGGGCGGCGCTGACGCTCGGCTAAGGTGCGCTTGCCATGCGTTGTTCATGTCTGCCTCTTATTTGCGGCGCATCGGCATCAACATCAATAGAGCCTGATCCCGAACAGTGCGAACCCTTTTTCAGCTGTCCTGATCGGGACGCCTCCGGCACCCGCAAACTCGCCACTATGAGGCCAGGTGCTGAAATGCGGCCACCACCTGCTCGTAGACCTTCCGCTTGAACGGCACGATCAGGTCGGGCAATTCCTGCATCGGCCGCCATGACCATTGATCGAATTCGGCCTTGTGGCCGCCCGGGGGCGGGTTGATCTCAATCTCGCTCTCGTCGCCCTCGAAGCGGTAGGCGAACCATTTCTGCGTCTGGCCGCGATAGCGCCCCTTGAAGGCGACGCCGACCAGATGCGGCGGCAGGTCGTAGTTGATCCAGTGCGGCGCCTCGGCAAGCAGCGATACGCTGCGCATGCCGGTCTCCTCATGAAGCTCCCGCTCGGCCGCGGTAAGCGGCTCCTCGCCCTTGTCGATACCGCCTTGCGGCATCTGCCAGAGTTTCGTCGTGCCGGAAAACTCGCTGTCCGGCTCGGCGATGCGGTGTCCGACCCAGACCAGCCCGGCGCGGTTGAGGATCATCAGTCCGACACAGGGACGATAAGGCAGCGTCTCGGGATCGATCATTTTCTTGGACATTTCCTGGATTCCAGCATCGGCGAGAGCCCGATGACTAGCCTTTTTGCGGATCGATGGCGACAGCCGAGATCGGCACGATCTCGATGCCGCGCTTCTTCGCTTCCGCCACCCATGACGTCACCGTGTCGACGGTGATATCGAAAGCCGAGCCGATGCCCACGGCCGTGCCCTTGGCGCGGGCAGTCGCTTCCAGACTGTCCAGCTTCTTGAGGATCTCGCCGCGATCCTGCACCGCGTCGATCGCCATGTCGCCGGCCACTAAAGGCACGCCGTCCTTGAGCGCAAGGTCGGGCGCCAGGCTCCGCGCGGACGAGCCGTCGTCGACATAGGCAAGCCCTCGTTTGCCGAGTTCGGCCATGAACGGTCCCATCGCGTTTGCATCGGCCGAAAAGCGCGCGCCCATATAGTTCATGACGCCGGTGTAGTTGGTCGTCCGCGACAGCGCCCAGCGCAGGCTCTTCAGGTTCTCGTCCAGGCTCGCCGAGACCGTCAGCGTGTTGCGCCCCGGATTGACGCTCGGATAGTCGAACGGCTCGAGCGGTATCTGCATGACGATCTCATGCCCGCTCTGCCGCGCCGCCTGCATCCAGCGGCCGATGCTGTTGCCCTGCGGCGCGAAGGCCAGCGTCACCTCGGCCGGCAGCTTGGCGATCGCCGCCTGCGTGCCGGTCTGCGACACCGCGAGCCCGCCGATGACGATCGCCACGCGAGCGCCGCGCGCGCCGGACCATGGCCGCGCATAGACGTCGAACGGCCGCCTGCCGTCGGCTGAACGGATCGGCAGCGGACCGCTGTCGCTGGGCTCGATCAGCGCCCTGTCGGGAAGATGCGCGACTTTGAGATTCTGGCCGAGCGTCGAAGGATCGCGGATGATGATCCCCGCCTTGGGGGGACCATCACCCTCCTCGGTCTGGACATGGATGATCTGCGGGCCGCCGCTGTTCATCGGTGTGCTCGCCGTGGGGTTCGCCGTCGCCACCTCGGCCGGCGCCGGCGCCGGTGTCGGCGCGGGGGTTGGTGTGGGGGTTGGCGCCGCGGCCACCTTCGGCGTCGAAACGGCTATCTCTTCCGGCTTGCGGAACGGTTTTTCACGCAACGCGATCGCACCTGAAACGCCGATCACGGCGAGGATGGCGACCGCCGCGCCAAGCGCGCCGGCGCTGACGCCGCGCGGGGCAGGGCGCTGAGGCCGGAGCGTCTGCCCGAGCGGGCGTTCGATGTCCTTGCTGGTGTCAGCCAAGCCGCATCCCCAAGCCCGCAATCCAGCCGATCGAATCCTCAGCCGTCACGTGCGAAAAAACCCTCGGCGCCCCAGCGCCTGTTCCCGAATCAACTTGTCCCCGAATCAAACTGCCGGAACCTCGCGGTCCCGGCAGCATCGCATCGCTTCGGTCGGTCGGCCAGAGTCTTCCTCCGGCCGCGCCGCCAATTACTGATTCAGCACGGCCTTGTCCGGGTTCGGCGGGAACGACGGATCGGTCTTTTGGCCGCGCAGAAGCTGCTCGGCATAGATCAGCTGCAGGTCGTCCTTCGGCTCCGGCGGCACATAGGCGGCAGAGCCCGAGCCGGTGGAACTCTCGTCGGCGCCCTTGATGTGGCCCTTGAGGTCGGATTCGCCGCGGGTCAGGTCCCTGCCCTGCAGGTCCGGCGGCAGCGGCTGGTCGACCTTGATGTCGGGCGTGATGCCCTTGCCCTGGATCGACTTGCCCGACGGCGTGTAATAGAGCGCCGTGGTCAGCCTGAGCGCGCCATTCTCGCCGAGCGGGATGATGGTCTGCACCGAGCCCTTGCCGAAGGACTGCGTGCCGACGACGGTGGCGCGGCGCAGATCCTGCAGCGCGCCGGCGACGATCTCGGACGCGCTCGCCGAGCCGCCATTGACCAGCACGATCAGCGGCTTGCCGCCGATGTCGTCGTTCTGCTTCGGCTTGGCGTCGAAGCGGGTGACGTCCTTCGGATCGCGGCCGCGGGTCGAAACGATCTCGCCGCGCTTCAGGAAGGCGTCCGACACGCTTACCGCCTGGTCGAGCAGGCCGCCCGGATTGAGGCGCAGATCGAGCACATAGCCCTTCAGCTTGTCGTTCGGCACCTGCTTCTTGATGTTCTCGATGGCGTTCTCGAGATCGTCATAGGTCTTTTCGGTGAAGGAGGTGATCTTCATGTAGCCGACGTCGTTCTCGACCCGGTACTTCACCGCCTTGACCTTGATGATGTCGCGCACGACCGTCAGCTCGATCGGCTTGTCGGCGCCCTGGCGCAGGATGGTGAGCTTGATCGGCGTGTTGACCGGACCGCGCATCTTCTCGACGGCGTCGTTGAGGGTGAGGCCGCGCACCTCCTCGCCGTCGATCTTGGCGATGTAGTCGCCGGCAAGCACGCCCGCCTTGGCGGCCGGCGTGTCGTCGATCGGCGTGATCACCTTGACGAGGTCATTTTCCATGGTGACCTCGATGCCGAGGCCGCCGAACTCGCCCTTGGTCTGCACGCGCATGTCCTGCGCCTGCTCCGCGTTCATGTAGGAGGAGTGCGGATCGAGCGAGGCGAGCATGCCGTTGATGGCGTTCTCGACCAGCGATTTGTCATCCGGCGGCGTCACATACTGCGCGCGCACGCGCTCGAAGATATCGCCGAAGATCGCCAGTTGCTTGTATGTCTCGGAGCCCGCAGCGTTCGCCGCCGAGCCGGGTGCGCCGTAGACCAGGCTCATTGCCGATGCGCCCATCAGCGCGCCGGCAAACAGAAGCGACAATTTCCGCATCATTTCACGTCCTTCCAGAAAATCGGTCCGCCCACCAAGGGGCCGGATCGACGGGTTTTCCATCCTTGCGGAACTCGACATAGAGCTCCAGCGTGGCATTTCCATTCTGCGAGGCCGAAGTGCTTGCCACCCGGGCCTCTCCCATCGCGCCGACCGGTTCTCCTGCGAGCACCGACTGGCCAGTCGCGACGCTGATTCTGCTCATCCCTGCCAGGACGACATGATACCCATCGCCCGCATTGAGGATCAAGAGTTGACCATACGAGCGAAACGGCCCCGCATAAAGCACGTTTCCATCCGCCGGCGCGGTGACGATGGCCCCCGATTGTGTCGCAACCATGTCGCCCTGCATCATCGCGCCATTGCCGTCGTCGGTCCCGAAGCGCCGTTTGATCTTGCCGATGACCGGCAGCGCAATCTGGCCCTGGAGCGCCGCGAACGGAGCCGAAGCGGTCAAACGGTTGCCCTCCGGCACCAGCGGCGGGGCAGGCTCGGTCGTGGACGCCGTCGTATCGCTGTCCGTCGATTTCCGCTCCGCCGCCTTGGCCTGGTCGGCCGCCTTGCGCGCCTTGTCGGCTTCGAGCGAGGCGATGAGATCCTTGAGGCTGCCGGCCCTTGCCGCCAGTTGCTGCGAATGCTGCTGTTCGGCGGCCAAAGCCGTCTCCGTGTCGGCCTGCAGCTTTTTCTTGGCTTCGAGCAGCATGGTGAGCCGCTTCTTTTCCGCCGTCTGCTCGGTGACGGCGGCGGTGAGCCGCGCCCGTTCGGCTTCGATCGAGGCCGTCACCCGCGTCTGTTCCTTGAGGTCGGACAGCAGCTTATCGGTCTGCTGGCGCAGTTCAGGCACCACGGCGCCGAGCAGGATGGCGCTGCGCACCGACGAGAGCGCGTCCTCCGGCTTGACCAGGATCGCCGGCGGCGGACTGAGCCCCATGCGCTGCAGCGCGCCGAGAACTTCGGCGAGCACGTCGCGGCGCGCGACCAACGAGGCGTGCAGCTTCTCTTCCTCGGCCTTCAGTCCTTCCAGCCTGGCGCCGATATCCTCGATGTCCTGGCCGAGCTTCTGCTCGGTCATCGCCGACTGGATGAGCGCGGCGCTGATCGAGGCATGGTCCTTCTTGACCGTCGCGACATCGGCGGCGAGCTTGGCCAGCCGCTCGGACGAGAGCGTGATTTCCTTCGAAACCTGCTCGTACTCGGCGCGGTTCTGGTCGGGATCCGGCGCGAGAGCCAGCGTGTTTTCCGCCGCCCGGGCCGGCCCAAGCGCAAGCAGGGCGGCGACGAGGGTCAGGCCGCAGCGGCTGCGCCAGGCGCGCGTTCTCGAATTCCAGCCTTCAGACATCAGGCCTCGACTCTATCGCCCGCTTCGTTAACGAACCATCAACCATGTTGGAAGCACCCGCAACAATGTGATGCCGGGCCATTGAGGCGGAAATCTGGGCAGACGGAGGTGATCCCCAGCTTTCGGGGGGTGATATCGCGGACGACGACTCAAGAGCGGTGATAGGGGTGTCCGGAAAGGATCGTGGCGATCCGGTACAGTTGCTCGCCGAGCATGACGCGCACCAGCTGGTGCGGCCAGGTCAAGGCCCCGAAAGACAGCACCAGATCGGCCTGCTCGCGCAAGGATTTGTCGTGGCCGTCGGCGCCGCCGATCGCAATGACCAGCGCCTTGCGGCCGCCGTCGCGCAACTGGCCGATGCGGGCAGCCAGATCCTCGGAGGTCAACGACTTGCCGCGTTCGTCGAGCAGGATGAGCACGGCGCCCGGCTGCAACTGGGCCTGCAGCTTCTGGCCCTCCTCGCGGCGGCGCTCGTCGGCGCTCTGGCCGCGGCTCTCGGAGGTCTCGACGATGCCCGCGAATTCCAGCCCGACCGCAGGCCCGCTCTTGGCGAAGCGCTCGAAATAGCGGCCGGCCAGCTCTCTCTCGGGGCCGGTCTTCATCCGGCCCACGGCATGAACGGTAATCTTCATCCTCGCCTCGGCGAGCCCTCGATCGGCGCCGGACCGGAACGGTCACGGCACGGGACATGGCTCAGTGCAAGGTCTCTTCCTCGAGGTCCGGCGCCTGCCACATCTTTTCGAGATTGTAGAATTCGCGGACTTCGGGACGGAAGACGTGGACGATGATGTCGCCCGAATCGATCAGGACCCAGTCGGCGCTGGCCAGCCCCTCGACGCGCGCCATGCCGAGACCGGCATCCTTGAGCGCCTTGAGGAGATGATCGGCGACAGCCGAGACATGACGGTGCGATCGGCCCGAGGCGATGACCATATAGTCGCCGAGGCTCGATTTACCCTGGATGTCGATTGAGACGATGTTTTCGGCCTTGGAGTCTTCCAGACTGGCAAGGACTGTCTTGATGGCGAGGGACGCAGCATCGCTTCCGCTGATCCCGGCCGGCGAAGGCACGATATCGGCCTTCTTCCGCAGCGCTGTTCTCAGTGTGTTTCCTTTCCCAACAAGAACAACCAAATCACCCGGCAAATCAGGTGACACCACTTAGATAGGCAGAGTTCCGTTGCAGTTTCAAGACGGACGCCTCTGCCGGCGCCAACGCAGCACCCTTCGACAGGTTCCGCAGTCTCGAAAAAATCGGAACCCTTTGCGCCTGGCACGGGTTATCGGCTCAAAGACCAATGGGGACTTCACCATGCCGACAGACCCGCAAGACGCACTTCTCATCGTCCAGGCCGGGCTTGCGCAGCTCTCTACACTCATCGTTTCCTATTCCTTCTCGGCAATCGGCGCGGTCATCCTCCTGGTGGTCGGCTATTTCGTCGCCGGCCTTGCCGAGCGCTCGATCTTCGCGGGCCTCAGCCACATCCACGGCTTCGACGCGACGCTTCGCCATTTCTTCTCGAAGATCGTCCGCTACGCCATCCTGATCCTTGTCGTCATCATGGTGCTCGGCCAGTTCGGTGTGCAGACGGCGTCCATCATCGCCGCCATCGGCGCCATCGGCCTGGCCATCGGACTGGCGCTGCAGGGCACGCTGCAGAACATCGCCGCCGGCATCATGCTGCTTGCGCTGCGACCCTTCCGCATCGGCGAATCCGTCGAGGTTGGCTCGGTCGCCGGCACGGTCGAGGAGATCGGTCTGTTCGCGACCAAGCTGCGCACCGTCGAAGGCGTCTACATCCTGGCGCCCAACTCGACGCTGTGGAACCAGCCGGTGCGAAACTTCACCCGCAACGGCGTCCGCCGCACCGACATCAGCTTGAGCATCGGTTCGTGGAACGACATCGACCGCGGACAGAAGGCGCTGCTTGGCATCGCCGGCGCCGAGAAGCGCATCAGGCGCGAGCCGGCGCCGATCGCCTTCGTGGCGGGCCTGGGCGAGAGCACGGTTTCGCTGACCTTGCGCTACTGGACATCGGCCGCCGATTACTTCGCCACCCAGATCGACATGACCAAGCGCGCCAAGCAGGCCTTCGACAGCGAGGGCATTTCGATCCCCTTGCCGCCACCCGAGGCGCCGCCGCCGGAAGTCCGCAAGCAATAACCGATTCAGTCCCTCGTCGGACTTGTCGGATCGTCCGGCGCGAAGGCGAGTTCCACCGGCAGGGGCGTCTGCGCCGACATCGGCGCGAAGCTGCCGGTGACGGCAGCGGGCGTCGGCCCCGCCGCAAACACCCGCCACAGCACGAACAGGCAGAACGCCGAAGCGATGAAGATGCCGACATAGATGAAGGTCTCGGTGCCGAAGATGGCCGAAAGCGCCGTCACGAGGCCGGGCACGATGAAGCCGGACAGCGACCAGGCAAACAGCAGCGAGCTCGACAGCGCCAGCAGTTCGTCCTTCCTGGCGCGGTCGGCGGCATGCGCGCTGGAGAGCGAATAGATCGATTCCGATGCTCCGTCCCAGACGAGGTAGATCACCACCAGCGCCATCAGCGCTCCGCCGTCGAAGACAATGGCCAGCAGGCTCGCCACCACCGCAAGCGCCGCCGCGCCGGCAAGCACGTAGCGCCGGTCGGTGCGGTCCGAGAGCCAGCCGAGCGGTATCTGCAGGATCAGCGTGCCGACCGGCATCGCCGACAAAAGCAGCGCCACATCCGCCTGGCTGTAACCCTTGGCGGTGGCGTGGATCGGCGCGAAACCGGAAATGATCATCGACAGGCCGCCGACGGCCAGCATGCCGACGACGCCGACCGGCGAAATTCGCCAGGCCTGGCCGAGCGCCACCGAAGCGGCCTGCGGCGCGGGTGGCTGGGCAAGCCGCGTCATGCCGACCGGCAGGATGGACAGCGCGGTGAAGGCGATGCCGATCAGCGGCACCGCCGCCGTATGGATATCGACCGCGGCCAGCGTTGCATAACCGACGCCCAGCCCGCCAATATAGGCGACGTAGAATACCGCCATGACCCGGCCGCGTATGGCATTCGGCAAGGCATCGTTGAGCCAGCTCTGCGCGACGATGAAGAGGCCGCAGATGGCAAAGCCGTAGAGCGCCCGCGCCGCGATCCACAGCAGCGGGATCGGTCCGGCGCCGATCGCGACGTTGGAGAGGGCGATCAGCGCCGAAAGCACCATGAACGCGCGCGCATGGCCGACCCTGCGCACCAATGGTCCGGTCAGGATGCAGCCGGCGAGCCCGCCGGCCGAAAGGCCGGTGACGATCAGCCCGGCCCAGGTCGGGTCGAAGCCATCGGCGCCGAGCCGCACGGGAATGAAGGCGAACATCAGCCCGTTGCCGATCGCGATCAGCGCCATCGACAGAATGACGCTGGCAATGGCAATCAGCGGCGCCGATTGCGTGCCCGGATCAGCGGTGGTGCGGCTCATCTCCAGCATGGCTTTGTCAACATCGCCTGCCGGCGGGCGAAAAGCAGCCGTAAAAGCGACATGGCCGGACTTCCCTTCCCCCCTTGTGGGGGAAGGTGGATTGCCGCGAAGCGGCAAGACGGATGAGGGGTGCTCCAGCGGAGTGAGACGTTGGCGATTGTGGCTTTAGACGAGCGCGTTGGCCAAGCTGGAGCACCCCTCATCCGTCTCGGCGCTGCGCGCCGATCCACCTTCTCCCACAAGGGGAGAAGGGGGAACTCGCCTACCCCTTCGCCGCGTTGCGGATCGCGGTGGAGGACAGCGACGAGCGCGGACCATGGATGAAGGTCCAGGCTGGCGCCCGCATGCGGGCAAGCAGCGGCGCGTCGCCTTCGTCGATGCGGGCATAGTCGAAGGTCTTGGCGACGACCGAAGACAGGAAGGAGAGCGTCGCCCCCGGGCGGTCGATGACCGCGATCGGGAAGGTCAGCACGATCTCGCGCCAGCGCTGCCAGTGGTGGAAGTCGCGCAAACTGTCCGCGCCCATGATCCAGACGAAGTCGACGCCCGGATTGCGCGCCTTGATCAGCGCCAGGGTGTCGGCGGTATAGCGGACATGATGCGCCGCCTCGAAGGCGGTGACCTTGATCTTCGGATTCCTGGCGATCTTCTCGGACCGCACGACGCGTTCGGAGAGCGGGGCGAGTTCGCGTGCGCTCTTCAGCGGATTGCCGGGCGTCACGATCCACCACAGCTGGTCGAGCGCCAGCCGTCTCAGCGCGATCTCGGCGACCAGCGCATGGCCGGCATGCGGCGGATTGAAGGAGCCGCCGAACAGGCCGACGGCGAGGCCGCGCCCGGCGTGGGGCATGCGCAAGTAGGG
>NZ_RZSL01000159.1:0-11431 GCF_003997355.1 Mesorhizobium sp. M1E.F.Ca.ET.041.01.1.1
CGCGCCGCCTTCGAGCAGGGCGCCGTCGATGCCTGGGTCATCTGGGAGCCCTTCCTGGCAGCCGCCGAAGCGGCGACCGGTGCACGGCAGCTGGCGAACGGCAGCGGCGTCGTGGACAATCACGAGTTCTACCTGTCCTCGCGCGACTTCCTCGACGCTCATCCCGACGCGGTCGACACGATCCTTGCCTCGCTCGGCGAGGTCGACACATGGATCAACGCTAGTCGCGCCGACGTGGCGAAGCAGTTCTCGCCGGCGCTCGGCATTCCCGAGGAGGTGCTGCAGGTCGCGGTCCAGCGGCGCAGCTACGGCGTGCAGCCGATCACGCCGGAAGTGGCGGCCGCGCAGCAGAAGATCGCCGACGTGTTCTTCAAGCTCGGCCTGATCCCGCACGAGATCTCGATCGCCGACGCCGTGAGGAAGCCGCAATCGTGAACACCGCAGCCGACCTGTCGCCCGACCGGGTGAACGTGCTGTGGTTCCTGCCGACCCACGGGGACGGCAGGTACCTCGGCACCGCAGTCGGCGGCCGTGCGACCGATCTCCCGTATCTCAGGCAGATCGCGCAGGCGGCAGACCAGCTCGGCTACTACGGCGTGCTGTTGCCGACGGGAAAGAGCTGTGAGGATTCCTGGATCGTCGCCTCGGCGATGCTCACCTCCACGGAGCGGTTGAAGTTCCTGGTCGCGGTGAGGCCCGGGCTACAGCCGCCGACCGTCGCCGCGCGCATGACCGCAACGCTGGACCGTCTGTCAAGCGGACGCCTGTTGATCAACGTCGTCACCGGCGGCGACCCGGTCGAAAATAAGGGTGACGGCATCTTCCTCAGCCATGCCGACCGCTACGAGATCACCCGCGAGTTCATGCATGCTTACAAGGCGCTGCTCGCCGGCGAGACCGTGACGACGTCGGGCAAGCACATCCGCCTCGAGGGCGGACAGCTATTGTTCCCGCCGGTGCAGTCACCGCATCCGCCGCTCTACTTCGGCGGCTCATCCGAAGAAGGCATCGACGTCGCAGCCGAGACGGTCGACAAATATCTCACCTGGGGCGAGCCGCCGGCACTCGTCGCCGAGAAGATCGCCAAGGTGAGGGCGACGACCCGCAAGCACGGCCGAAAACTCAGCTTCGGCATTCGCCTTCACGTCATCGTGCGCGAGACCTCTGACGAAGCCTGGGCAGCGGCCGACCGCCTGATCGCGCATCTCGACGACGAGACGATCGCCAAGGCGCAAACCGTGTTCGCGCGCATGGACTCCGTCGGGCAGAGCCGCATGAGCGCGCTGCACGGCGGGCGCCGCGACAAGCTCGTCGTCAGCCCCAATCTCTGGGCGGGCGTCGGCCTGGTCAGAGGCGGTGCGGGAACCGCCCTCGTCGGTTCGCCGGAAGAAGTCGCCGCACGCATGAACGAATACCGGTCGATCGGCATCGATACGTTCATCCTGTCGGGCTACCCGCATCTCGAAGAAGCGTACCGGTTCGCCGAACTCGTCTTCCCGTTGCTGCCGCTGGCGCATGCGCCGGAGAAGGCCGAGCTCTCCGTCAACACCGGTCCGTTCGGCGAGACGATCGCCAACGAGATCCGCCCCGCTGCAAGAAGGGCGTCCTGAGCATGGCCCGGCCCTCGCGCCTTCACGGCACCGGCGCGGCAGCGTTTCAGACGCTGGCGTCCTGGGCGCTGCCGATCGGCCTCGTGATCGTCTGGGAGATCGCCTCGCGAAGCGGCGCGCTGTCGACCCGCCTCCTGCCGGCGCCAAGCGCAGTAGCGGTGGCGTTCTGGGAGAGCCTCAAAAACGGCACGCTTCTTACCCACGCGACGATCTCGACCGAACGCGCGCTCAAGGGGCTGCTCATCGGCGGCGGCATCGGCTTCGTGCTGGGAATCCTCGCCGGGGTCTCGCGACTGGCTGAGACCATCTTCGACTCCTCGATGCAGATGCTGCGCAATGTGCCGCATCTGGCAATCATCCCGCTGGTCATCCTGTGGTTCGGGATCGGCGAAGGAGCGAAGATATTCCTCGTCGCGATCGGCACAGCCTTTCCGATTTATCTCAACACCTTCCACGGCATCCGCACCGTCGATCCGAAGCTGATCGAGATGGCGCGCGTCTACGGACTGGGTCCATTCGCCCTGTTCTTCAGGGTAATCCTTCCCGGTGCGCTCCCCTCGATCCTCGTCGGGCTACGCTTCTCGCTCGGCATCATGTGGCTCACTCTGATCGTGGCCGAAACGATCTCGGCTTCGTCCGGCATCGGCTACATGACCATGAACGCGCGCGAGTTCCTGCAGACGGACGTCGTCGTGCTCGGCATCATCGTCTACGCGCTGCTCGGCAAGCTGGCCGATTTCATCACGCGGATCATCGAGGCACGCGCACTCGCCTGGCATCCTGCCTATCGTCCGAATGCAACCAGGGAAGCGACGTCGTGAGAGAGTCTGCGACCGTGCTGCGGCTGCACAAGGATGCCGTGTTCCACGAGGCGGACGCGCCGGCGGAGCCGGATCTGCTTCGCCGCGTGGCACCGGGCGACCTCGACACGCGGTCACCGGGTGGGCAGGACGTCCGCCTCGACGGCCTCTCGAAGTCGTTTGGCGAGAGATGCGTCCTGTCGGAACTCGACCTGACGATTCCCGCCGGGCAATTGCTGGCGATCGTCGGCCGCTCCGGCTGCGGCAAGTCCACGCTGCTTCGTCTCATCGCCGGCCTCGACCGGCCGACGAGCGGCACGATTGCGGTCGGCGGCGCCAAAGTCGAGTCGCTGCAATCGAACGTCCGGCTGCTCTTCCAGGACGCGCGGCTGCTTCCCTGGCATCGCGTGCTGGGCAATGTCGGCATTGCGCGCACCAAGGGTTGGCGCGAGACGGCTGCCAAGGCCCTTGCGGATGTGGGACTCGCCGATCGATCGAAGGACTGGCCCGCCGTCCTGTCCGGCGGACAGGCCCAGCGCGTCGCGCTCGCCAGGGCTCTGGTGAGCCGGCCAGGAGTCCTGCTCCTCGACGAGCCGTTCGGCGCTCTCGATGCATTGACGCGCATGGAGATGCATCGCCTGCTTGAGCGCATCTGGCGCGAGCACGGCTTTACGACAGTGCTCATCACCCATGACGTCGCCGAGGCGGTGGCCCTTGCGGACCGGGTGCTCGTCATTCGCGACGGCGGCATAGCGCTCGACATGCCGGTCGATCTGCCCCGGCCGAGACGGGAGGCCGCCGATACCGCGGCCGTCGCGCTGCAGGCGAGAATTCTCGAAGAGGTATAGGCGCGGCGGTCCTCGACCCGCGCGGCGCTTCGGCAAGAGCAAGGAGCTGGTAATGACGCATCGGGGTCACGGATCGGATAGCGAAGACGGCCGGGCCGCCCGTGGGAGAGCGGCGCCAGATGCGGTGGGCGTTGCCGATGGCGGCCGCCGCCGCTTTCTGGGCGCCGCCGGAGGCGTCGCGGCGATAGCCGTCACGGGCTTGCCTCCGCTCGCAGTCGTCGGCGCGACGCCGGCCCGCGCCGCCGAACAAACCTCGGAGGAAGCCCACCTCGCCTTCCGTAAGCACGCCTATGTCGTGCGAAGCACCGCGGCGGATGCGGATTTCGCGGTCGAGGTAGCGCCGCATCCGGTTAACGGAGACGAGCAGAAGTATCCGAACCTGATCGGCTCCGACACGCGCGGCCTGCCGCATAACGAACGCGGCGAAGTCGACCGTGCAGCCTTTGACGCGGCGCTCATGGCCTATGCGTCGGGCGACCCGGCCGACTTCGAAGCCATACCGCTCGGCGGGAAGCGCAAGCAGCTCAATCCGATCGGCTCGCTCGCGGTGAACCTGACGGGCTGCGTCGGTCCGCAATTCGCTGTCCCGCCGGCTCCGACGCTCGACGGCGCAACCCGGGCGAGCGAGGCCGTCGAGCTCTACTGCCAGGCGCTCCTGCGCGACGTTCCGCTGTCGGAGCTGACGAACGACACCAGGAACAAGGACGTGCTCGCCGCGGTCGACGAATTGAACAAGCTCGCCGCGTTCAATGGCCCGCGCAGGGACGGCAACGTCACGCCCGAGACCCTGTTCCGCGGAACGGCGCTCTACGTCGACGCCGCAGATCCGTCGGGACGGACCGGGCGCTATGTGACGCCGCCCGGCACGCTTCAGGGTCCCTACATCTCGCAATTCCTGCTCAAGGACGCTCCTTACGGCAGCCAGCTCATCCCCGCCCGCATCCGCACCGCCGCGGCCGGCACCGATTTCCTCACCGGCTACGACGAGTGGCTCGCCATCCAGAACGGGAATCCGCCCGCCAAGCCGACCAGCTTCGACCCGACGCCGCGCTACATCGCGACCGGCCGCGATCTCGCCGAATATGTGCACAACAACCCGGCCGCCTTCTGGTCGGCCGCCCTGCTGCTCGGCGTGGGACCCGACAAGGCCAACGCCGAGTACGGCGGTTTCGGGATCCCGTTCAGCAAATCCAATCCCTACGTGAAGTCGAAGACGCAGACCGGCGGGTACGGCACTTTCGGACTGCCCTACGCCCAGGGCCTGCTGCCGCTGACTGCCTCGCTGGCCATCCGCGTGGCGTACTGGCAGAAATTCTACGTTCACCGCGCCTTGCGGCCGGAGGCCTATGGCGGGCTGATCCACCACCGCATCGCCAGCAAGGTCGATGCCTATCCCGTCCACGACGACGTCCTGAACTCGGCGGCTCTGGCACGAAGCGTCGGCAAGTTCGGCAGCCATCTCCTCTCCCACGTGTATCCGGAGGGAGCGCCGATCCACTCCACCTATCCCGGCGGCGCGGCCCAGATCGCTGCGTCCAACGTGACGATCCTCAAGGCGCTGTTCGATGAGGACGCCGTCATCCCCAATCCCGTGCAGCCCGACCCGAAGGATCCGACGAAACTCATCCCCTACCAGGGCGAGCCGCTCACCGTCGGTGGCGAGCTCAACAAGCTCGCCTGGAACTACGGCATCGGCCGCGACTGGGCCGGCATCCATTGGCGCTCCGACTTCTCGGCGTCGCTGGCGCTCGGCGAGGCTGTCGCGATCAGCGTGTTGCGCAACGAGCGGCAAACGTATCGTGAGCCGTTCGGGAAATTCACGTTCACCCGCTTCGACGGAACGAAGGCCGAGGTGTGATGTCTCGGCACACAGCAAGCGCGGCTAAAGCGGCGGCAGCTGGGGCCGCCTCCCACCATGGGTCGGAAACGCTCGCGCCGCGTGATCCAGTGATTGAGGCGGGCGAACTTTCCCTGCTCGCCGCCTTTCGCCTGCTCGATGTGCGCGATGCCGAGGCATTCCGGGCCGATCACGCGGCGAGTGCCGTCCGCGTGCCCGTCGAGCTCTGGGAAGCAGCCGCGAAGGCAGGCGAGACCTCATTCGAGAACGTCGCTTACTGGGAGCGTGCGATTGCCAGTCTCGGCGTCGGCGGATCCGTGCCTGCGGTCGTCTATGACGACGGTCGCATGACGGAGGCCGCGCGCGTGTGGTTCATCCTGCAGTATTTCGGAGCCGAGGCACTCATCGTGAACGGCGGATGGCCTGAAATCCGCGGTCGAAGCGAGCTGCTGGCTAAGGCGGGCGAGGCACCGGCATTGACGGCGTTTCGCGCGCGGCCGGGTGTCGGATCGGTCGGTCTGGTCGATCGTGACGCGCTGAAGGGAGAGCTCGACAGCGTCCAGCTTCTCGACGCCCGCACCGCGGCGGAGTTCGCCGGCACCGATCTTCGGCGCAATGCTCGAGGCGGGCATCTGCCGGGAGCGCGTCTGCTTTCTCACGCGAGCCTGCTCGAGGACGGCCGCCTGAGGCCAACCGCCGAGCTTCGAAGATTGCTGTCCGATGCCGGATTTCGCTCAGGCGGGCACGTGGTCACCCACTGCGATGGCGGTGGCCGCGCTGCGCTGGCCGCAATCGCCGCTGTCCGTGCCGGCTATGACGATGTCCGCGCATACTATCTCAGCTTCGCCGACTGGGCGAAGGACGAGAGCTGTCCGATCGTGCAGGACCAGCAGACCGGGTGACCGCCATGACCAACGCCACAGTCGTCGGCTTCTCCGGCAACCTTGCGCGGCCCCCGAAGACGCGTGGCTTCGTCCAGCATTTCGTCAGGGAGATCGCAGATCGGCATGGCCTTGCGGCGACCACGTTCGACCTCGACGACGTCGGCCCGTCGCTCGGTTCCGCGCGTTTGGTGCGCGACCTCGACAAACCCGGGCGCAGGGTGCTCGATGCCATTACCGCGGCCAATGTGCTGGTGGTCGGTTCGCCCACCTACAAGGGCAGCTATACCGGACTGTGCAAGCATTCTTCGACCTGATCGAGCCCTCCGCGCTGCGCGGCAAGCCGGTGCTTCTGACCGCGACCGGCGGCGGCGAGCGTCACGCCCTGATGGTCGAGCATCCGCTGAGGCCGCTGTTTGCCTTCTTCGAGTCTCTCGTCCTACCCACGGCGGTGTACGCGACCGAAAAGGACTTCCATCACGGCATACTCGCTTCCGAAGCGATCCGCGGCAGGTTTCCTTAGCAGTCGTCAGGTCGTCTCAACCCGCATCGGCAAACTTTGAGACCATTTTTCAGCTGTTGCGTTGAGCGTGCAATACGATGCTTTGTTGGAAAGCGAGCGCAGTGGGAAATATGTATCCGAGGCAGGGTGAGATTCTTTCAAAAACCCTTCCCTCACCTGACCAATTCCAAAGATATCATTCATGACTGAACTTCCAATGTGTTCCCAATCTTCTTTCCAAACTGATCACCCGGCGCACGGGCCTCGCCGCACTCTAGGCCTCGCCCGTCGCGCTGGGCGATGTAGGGCCGGCCCTGTCGACTAGAATCCTTCTCCGCCGAAGCAACCGGAGGTCAAATGCAACGGCAATCAAACTTCGATCCGGCGGGCTTCTGGAAGCTGCTCGGAATTCGCCCCGTCGCGGTGCCGATCGTCGCGGCGCGTGATGCCGACGGACCGGCCGGGCTGTTGGCGCTTTCGGCTACGCATGTGTCGGCCTCGCCTCCGGCGATGCTGGTCGCGATCGGCAACAGCACCTCCGCACTGAAGACGGTCACGACCTCGAAGGCATTCGCCATCAGCTATTTGCCCGAAGGCGCCGGCGAGGTCGCCGACATCTTCGGCGGCAAACGCAGCCTGAGCGGCGCCGACCGCTTCGGCACCGCCCGGTGGACATCCTTGACCACGGGGTCGCCGGTCTTTGCGGATGCGGTGCTGGCGTTCGATTGCGAGGTAGCGCAGGTGTTCGAGCACGAGGGCACACAGCTGGTCGTCGGCCGCATCGTCGACAGCATCGCCGACGCGAGCAGGCGGCCGCTCATTTTCGCAGGCGGGCGCTACAGGGTGCTGCCTACTGAATGAAGCATTCTGGCGGCGCGCTCGCGGCCCACTCTCCGCCACGTCATTGAGGAGGTGTCGGTTAGGCTGCCCCGGCTTGCTCTTCTCGGATGTGCTGCACCTCAGTCTGCGACGGGCAAAGCGCGCTGGTTGTAGAGTATCTTGCGGATGCGAGCCTGCTCTTCCTGCGGAAGCTTGCTCGTGTCGGTGGAGAGGTCAGCACCGACGGCCAGGCCGCGCTGCACGCCGGGCCTGGCGCCAACCTCTTCGAACCAGCGCTTGAAATGCTTGAACTCGTCGATGTCCTGTCCCTGGGCCTGCCAGCCGATCGTCCAGGGGAAGCTGATGATGTCGGCGATCGTGAACTCATCTCCCGCGATGTAGCGGCGATCGCGCAGCCGCATGTTGAGAACGCCATAGAGCCGGTTGGCCTCGTCCGTGAAGCGACGGACGGCGTAGGACTGATCGCCCTCCCTGTCGCCCAGCCGACGGAAGTGGCCGGCTTCGCCCAGCTTCGGACCCTGGTTTGCCACCTGCCAGGTCACCCACTGGGTGACCTCATATTTGCCGCGCAGATCCTGCGGCCACAACTTGCCGGTCTTCTCTGCGAGATAGAACAAAATCGCGCCCGACTCGAAGATGCTGATCGGGGGGCCGCCGTCCACCGGTTCGTGGTCGACGATCACCGGCATGCGGTGGTTCGGATTGAGCTTCAGGAACTCCGGCTTGAACTGGTCGCCTAAGCTGATGTTAACGGGCACCAGCCGGTACGGCGTCCCGGTCTCCTCCAAGAAGATCGATATCTTTTTGCCGTTCGGCGTCGGCCAATAGTGGAGGTCAATCATGATGGATGCCTTCAGTTGGTCGGAAGAGTCGCCGAGGCTTTCTCCTTGCGGGACACGCTCGCCTGGAATCTCGGCTGAGTGCAATCGCTGGACGGCGCCGTGGTCGCCGTTATCCGACCCGGGCTTGCGCACGCTGCTCGTATCGCGGTGCTGAAGCCGCGGACGCGCCCGTCTGGCGCGAGAGGAGAAGAGCCGCGAGTTGGTCGACGGCTTGCATCGCGCGGGTCAGCAGCAGCGGCTCGGCCAGGCTTCCGTCGACGAAGTCGCTGTCGCTGGCGTAGACGGCGCTCGGGACGGTGAGTGCGGAGAAGAAGCCGAAGAGCGGCCTCAACTGATGCTCCACGACCAGGGCATGACGATGCCCGCCGCCGGTTGCGCCGATCAGCACCGGACGGTCGACCAGCTTCAGCGGATCCACCAAGTCGAACATGTGCTTGAACAGCCCGGCATAGGAACCGTTGTAGACCGGCGTCGTGACGATCAGCGCGTCGGCCTGCTCGATCGCGTCCACGACCTCGAGCGCCTCCGGCGTCAACTCCTTGCGGCTGAAGGCGGCGCCCAGACCCCGTCCTGCGTCGACGAGGTCGAGGAAGCTCAGCGTCACGGATGCCCGCTCGCGCAGCGCCTCGCCGAGATGGTGCGCCAGCGTTCGCGACTTCGACGGTCTGTGTGTGTTGCCCGAGAACACGACGACATTCGGGCGTAACCGCTCGACTTGGCAATTCATTGGCTTCCTCATCATTCGAAGCGTTCGGTTTCATCGCACGGACGGCCTGTCACTGCAGCCGCGCCGTCGGCTAGGGTCAAGCGGCGCGCAGCGAGCGCGTCAGAGGGATCGGCGCCGGCTCCGACCGGGGCACGCGGCCCTCGACGGGGTGGCTCGGATCGTTGAAGCCATGCGTCGAGGCGTGCCCAGTCGTGACAAGCCGGTCGACGAAAGCCTCGTCCTCGGCCGTCAACGAAAACTCCAGCGCCTTGACGTAGCTCTCCCACTGCTCCTCCGTGCGCGGGCCGGCGATCGCAGCCGTTATCAGCTTGTTGTTCAGCACCCAGGCCAGAGCAAAATCGGCCGCCGAGACACCGCGCGATCTTGCATGTGCCGCGATCTGCTTGGCGATCTCGATCGACTCCGGCCGCCACTCCGTCTCGGCGATGCGCTTGTCGCCGCGCCCCGCCCGCGTGTCCACCGCCGGCACCTGATTGGGCTCGTATTTCGCGGTCAGCACGCCGCGCGCGAGCGGACTGTAAGAGACGACGCCGAGGCCGTAATAGGCGGCCGCCGGCAGCTGCTCGGCCTCGGCGGTGCGGTTGACGATGTTGTAGAGCGGCTGGCTTGTGACCGGCCTGTCGATGCCGAGTTGGTCCGCCAGATGCGCGACCTCGGCAATGCGCCAGGCGCGGAAGTTCGAGACACCGAAATAGCGCAGCTTGCCCTGGCGGATGAGGTCGGCAATCGCGCGTAACGGCTCTTCCAACGGCGCGTCAAAGATCGCGCGATGGAAGTAGAGGATATCGATGTAGTCCGTGCCGAGCCGGCGCAGGCTGTTCTCGACCGTCTGGATGACCCATTTGCGGGAGTGGCCGCCGAGATTCGGACCCTTGTCGTGCGAATTGACGAACTTGGTCGCGACGACCCAGTGGTCGCGGCTTGCCTTGATGCCGCGCCCGACGACCTCTTCCGACTTGCCGTTGTGATAGACGTCGGCAGTGTCGATGAAATTGATGCCTTGATCGCGCGCGCGGTCGATAATTCGATGTGCAACCTTTTCTTCCGTTGGCCCACCGAACATCATCGTGCCGAGGCTAAGCGGCGAGACCTTCAGTGCGCTGCGGCCCAGATAGCGGTAGTCGGACATTCTGCTGCTCCGTTCTCAAATTCAGTTGATGGTAGCTTCCGCGTGGTGGCAGGCCACTTTGTGGCCGGGCGCCAGCGCCCTGAACTCGGGTTCCTGCGACCGGCAGATCTCCGTTGCCAGCGGGCAGCGAGTATGGAATCGGCAGCCGCTCGGGATATCCTGCGGGCTCGGCAGGTCGCCGTGGATCGGCGCCGCCTGCCGCCGCCGCGAAGCGTCGGGCACTGCGTCCATCAGCGCGCGCGTATAGGGATGGCGCGGCGACGCCCAGAGAGTGGCGTTGTCGGCGCTCTCTACGATACGGCCGAGATACATCACCAGCACCCGGTCGGCGAAATAGCGGACCACCGAGAGGTCGTGCGAGATGAAGAGATAGGAGAGGCCGAGCTGCCTCTTCATCTCGACCAGCAGGTTGAGAATCTGCGCCTGGATCGAGAGATCGAGCGCGGACACCGGCTCATCGCAGATGACCAGTTCGGGATTGAGGATCAGCGCACGCGCGATGCCGATGCGCTGGCGCTGGCCGCCGGAAAACTCGTGCGGATAGCGCCCGACCGAATCCTTGGGCAGGCCGACCTTGGCAAGGATATCCTCCACGATCGCCCTGCGTTCCGCCCTGGTGCCGATGCCGTGCACTTTGAGCGGGGCAGTCAGGATTTCGCCGATCGTGTGACGCGGGTTGAGCGAAGCGAACGGGTCCTGGAAGATCATTTGGATGCTTCGGCGCACCGCCTTCAGGCGGCGCTGCTCGAGCACGGTGATGTCGGTCCCGTCGAATGCAATCCTGCCCCCCGTCGGGTCGACGAGCCGCATGATGCTCTTGCCTAGCGTGGACTTCCCGCAGCCGCTTTCGCCGACGAGACCGACCGTCTCGCCGCGCTCGACCTCGAGCGACACGCCGTCAACCGCCCTCAGATGACCGCCGGGGGCACGGAAATGCGTTTCGAGGTCAGAGACGGACAGCAGCGTCATGCGCGACCTCCGGGCCAAAGGTGTATGGACAGGCGACGAGGCGACCGTCGCCGACGTCGATCAGGTTTGGCGAAAAATGCGCGCAGCTGTCGCGGGCGATGGCGCAACGCGGACGGAAAGGGCAACCCCTCTCGCCGGTCGCCGAGACGCTGCTGCCGGGAATCTCGATCAGCCTCGACTCGCGGTAGTGGAGATCGCTCTTCAGCCGCGGCGAGGCGGCGAGCAATCCGCGCGTATAGGGATGCAAGGGTGTCGAGAACAGCGCGTCGGGCAGCGCCTGCTCGACCTTGCGGCCGGCGTACATGACGATGACCTTGTCGGCCCACTGCGCGACGATGCCGACATCGTGGGTGATCAGCACCAGTGCCATCGACAGCTCGCGCCGCAGCGAGTCGAGGAGATCTAGCACCTGCGCCTGGATGGTGACGTCGAGTGCTGTCGTGGGC